>NZ_JADBUB010000091.1:0-60071 GCF_020245865.1 Microcystis sp. M169S2 | reverse complement strand
TAATAATAATTCCTAGTAAGCTCGCTCCTATCCCTAATTCTTTCGTTAGCTTTTTGCCTAGAATCGCTAGATCTATTTCTAGCGAGAGAAGCCAGAAGCCTTTGTTGGCAAGTTTTCTAGCTCGCTTGTCCCCCTGTCAGAGGTAATTGACCGCCTGAAAATGGGTAAAACCCCACACCCCACACCCCACACCCTGCCCCCACCAACAAACTTTTTCAGCAAACCCTAATTAATCAGTTTAACACGAGTCTCTAGCCGGCTCGTGGGCGAGGAGACTGATCGCTAACGGGAAAAGTCATGATGTAGAAATTCTTGAATCGTTAAAATTGGGATTTCTCGAAATGGATTTAAAGCTAATAGATCAGAATCACCGCTTACAATACAGGTAGCTTGACCATCGATCGCTAGTTCTAAATACTGATTATAGCGTTTCTGATTCAGAAGAGGTACATTTCCGATCCTGAACAGCTTAATCGGCAAAGGTTTAAGTGTGCCGCACAAATGCGAGAACCGCTATATTTTTCTCATCTCTGCAAACCTTGATTTTCTCTCGAATCACGACAATTTCCGCAGTTCTTTCTATCGCCGTGGCTCTTCCGTACTTAGTGTGATAAGCTGAGATTATCACTTCTGGAATCGTTGCAGAGCAAGAATTCCAGAAATACATTTTCGAGGAATCTGTCAGAAATGCCAGGGTTTTCACCCTAAGTATGAAAGAGCCTCGCCGTTATAAATAGCCGCCTTTTTGCTGAGGAGGCATATCTATCGAATTTGGGACGATTGAAAACAGTGATCAATTCTAACAAAGTAGATTCGGACATTAAAAGCTTGCCGATATTTTGGGCTTTGTCTAATGCCTGACGAGCTTTGCAGTTTTTCGACAGAAGCGCGCTTACTAAAACGTTGGTATCGAGAATAAAAGAATATTCAAGGCTCATTTAGTAAAGATTCTAAAATTTCGGGGGTTAATCCTCTAGCTTCCGCCTCATCACTAATTTCGTCCATTAGTTTTCTCAAGAAATCGATATCGCTGTTAACTGGCTTTCTAATTAGCAAATCGACAAGAACCCGGACGCGTTCTTGTTCCTCCGGGGATGCGGATTGATAGACTTCTGCCGCTTCGGGACTGACTTCGATCAAAATTTTGCTCATATTATTAAGGCTCATTCTTGCTATGCTTTGGGGAGTTGTTTGAATAAGTCGATAACTTGTTCGTTGCTTAAGGTTAAGTTCGGCATAGGTCAATTCTAGACACCAGCATGATTAATCAGTTTAACACCAGTCCTTAATGGAGAAGGTTTTCGGTTCGCCTACACCTTCCGGGCTTCGATCGGTTAGAATCGAGAAATTATCGGCCTAGAAAGTCCTTTCATCTTCGCGCTTGCCGTAAAATTATGATTGTCTCTCTCCAAGAAGCTCAAGCCAAACTGCCCGAACTGATATACAATCTCAAACCGGGGGAAGAATTGTTGATTACCGATAATAATCTCCCACTAGCCAAATTAATCGGGCAAACCCCCACATCTCCCCAACGTCCGGGGCCTGGCCTATGTAAAGGAATGATTACCATCGTGGCCGATGATGAAGAACACTTACAAGACTTCGCGGAGTATCTGCATTGAAATGTCTAATCGATACCCATACTCTGCTTTGGTACACACTCAACGAATCCCCACTAAGTAGCGCCGCCCATCAACTAATTATTAACTAAAATAACGAAATATTAATCAGCCCAGCATCCTATTGGGAAATCGCCATCAAAATCAGTATCGGTAAACTCATTTTACATCAATCTTACAAAGATTTTATCGACGTATGCCTTAATCAATATCAATTTAATATCCTTGCCATCACACCAGAACATACGGATGCGCTGATCACCCTTCCTTTTTATCATAAAGACCCCTTTGATCGCCTTCTGGTAGCTCAAGCCATTGTTGAAAATATTCCGATTATTAGTGTAGATACTATTTTAGATCGGTACGGTATTCAACGTATTTGGTAGGGCGATCGTTTTTCCCAACCTATCGAAAAATTCGACACTATAACCCCTTTCTAATCCCTCGATTTGATGTTTTTCTACCAATGTCCCCACGTCTCCTGCGGATAATCTTGCTTCGCGAATATCTTTTAATAAAATCCCATTGAGTAAAGTTCATAATTCATGGTTATTATTTCGATCTAAAAAGTCCAAAAAGTCTTTTGCTTTCACGATCTGAATATTTTGATATTCAACCAGTGAAAGAAGATGTTTGTCTCCCGTGATAATATGGGTAGCCTTGCCAGCGATTGCACATTCTATGATCATATCGTCATCGGGATCATTGGGAACGGCTCTAAGTGTTCCACCTATAGAAACAATGCTAGAAGCATCACAAATTTCCTCAATGTATTTTCTAACTCGTTCTTCAGGAAATTTGATTTTTAGTAGAAGTTTTTCGGATAATTCGCCTAAAATCTCTGGACAAGTGACCGATCGAATCAGTTTGCTTTGGGCTAGGGAAAAACAACTATTCGGGCTACCGCCTTTAGAAAGCGCAGCAGATATGAGAATATTTGTGTCGAAGACAACAGTATAAATCACTACTTCTCATGAACGATTTCATCGATAAATTCTTCTCTTTCGTCTTCCGTCATGGTATCCCAATCGTAGCCGCGTTCTGCTGCGACGATTTTTGCCTGTTGGCTTCCGTAATCGGTTATAGCTTCCATATTTCCCCACTGACGCTGGATGAGGAATCTAAATAGTTCCTGTTGCTGTGCTTCGGGGAGTTGTTTGACTAATTCGATTACTTGTTCGTTGCTTAAGGTTAAGTTTGGCATAGGTCGCTTCTAGACACCAGCATGATTAATCAGTTTAACACGAGTCCTTAGCGGGGTGGGGAAACGGAGGGAATTTTCGGCCATGGTGACAACAGTAATCGTTTTTCCCAACCTATCGGAAAACTCGACACTATCATCCCTTTTGAGTTTTTATAGCACAAGTCGTCTTTTCAATTTTTATTCGACTTTTTTAATATATTTTAAATATTGATTTTTAAATATTCAGACAATTAGATGTAAAAAATTATTTGGGTTTATTTGTGTAAAGATAGATATAATACAGGCGAAACCGCTGCCATTTTATTAAAATATTACTAAATATTGTCAATCGTTGTCGTTTTATGGTATAATTGCCATGCAAGCATTACATAGATTAGCATGAGTCAATGAAACTACCAGAGTTTGATCGTGTCATTTACGAGTACAATCCATTATTCGAGGTGGTTTGTCAATTGACCTTTCCACCTATATTAAAAATATCTCATCAAGAACCTGTTGAATTTCAAGATGAGATCAGATTTCAATATCCACTTGTTGAACGTACTCAACCACAGATACCTCCTGAAATTGCCAAGGTCGTTCAACAATTTAATTTGCCGCTACCTAACAATAGTGCCTATATTTTTAAATCAGAAGATCAAAAATGGAAGTTAGCTGTTGATAAAGATTTGATTGCGCTCACGACATCTGCATACGAAAGATACGAATATTTCAGGGAAAAACTGGAGTTCGCAGTTACAATTTTTGAAAGAATATATAAACCATCTTTTTACACAAGAGTTGGATTGAGATATCGAAATTTAATTGTACGTTCCGAACTACAATTAGAGAGTAAAAAGTGGTCAGAGCTAATCACAAGAAGAATTGCTTCAGAACTTTACGATTCTGATTTTTCTGCATCTATTCAATCGATAAACAAGAGTTTGGTTTTGAAAGTAGATAATGGACAGGTGAATTTTAATCATGGATTAGTATATGTTGAAAATACTAAAGCAAATGATGAAGAGGAAGCCTATCTATTAGATGCAGATTTTTACACAGAAAGAAAAATAGCGAGGGATGAAAATGTCTGGAACATACTCGATAGCTTCAACAAATCCGCCAGAAAGCTCTTCCGGTGCAGTATTAGCGAAACTCTCCACGACGCATTACGACCGACCAATGTCGATCCGTCCTAACAAAAGTCAAACCTCAACTGGTGATTTTCTAGTACATTTGTTAATTGATAGAAAAGCTGGTAGAACGATAACTGGAAACTATCCTAGTTTCGATCTCACGATGTCTGACTCTTCCTTATCTTTAACAACTCATTGGAGAGAATTTCCTCAAGACAAATTAATTGCACTTATTAAATGTCTGTTAATATTACAGTCTCTTCCTGAAGATGCGTTAGATGAATCGGTAACACAACTGGAAGACATTGCGAGTTTTTATTCTAATCTTAGTCCTGAGAAAATTGTACCTGTAATTCCAGCCAGTAGTATTAGAGGTAAATTGAGAGCGATACAGCCTGTACCACCTATTGTTTTAGAACCTTAATTTATTTGTACGGGTATTTTATGGCAGAACGTATCATTTATAAAAAAGCTAGTGGAGAAACAGCGTTGAGGCAGGGAGAAATACTCACCAATGTCATTCAGTATAAACCGATTGCGAGCGAAATATCTTTAAATTCTCCAGATTTTTCTTTCGATGTGCTACCACATCCTTTTGTCATCGTCGTTTCTCAAGATTGCGATTTAGATTGGGATTACAAAGCTAGGCAACCTGGTAGTTATCAATCGCATAAGTTACTAAATTCCATAATTTTTTGTCGGGTTTCCACGGCACAAGAAACAAGAACTATAGATGCAAAAAGTGGCATGAACTCAAAGGAATGGAAATTGATTGAAGATCACCGTCATGAAAGATATTATTTTTTTGAGACAATTCCTAAGGACTGTGATTTACAGGCTGAAGGTTTACCAGAGTTAACCGCCGATTTTAAGATAGTCTTTGGCTTAGACTCTGAAACAATTTATCGTCAGATAGAACTGGGAATAGCGAAACGAAGAACGATATTAAGTAGTCCTTATCTAGAACATTTTTCTAAAAGATTTTATAATTTTCATGGCAGAATTGCTTTACCTTTTCAATACCAAAGCGAAAAGGAAGGTTGAATACTAACAATTTATCAGAATAACCACAGGAATAAACAAGGGGGCTTATTCAGCCCCCATTAAACTCTAACTACCGCCAATCCTTGCCACATCGCGGGCGTTGGCTTCAAAAGCCGCATCGAGGGCAGAATCGCCGGTTAAACCGGAATCTAACGCCTCTTTAATACACTGCAACATCCGCTTATAATCCTTGGGCATTACTTTAACAAACTTGGGCAACATTTCCGACCAATTTGCTAAAACTAGGGACGCTTTTTGACTTTGGGTGTAATCAGCATGGCGTTGAATTAACTCGCGTAAATCGTTGATTTCTTCCCCTTCTAGCGCCTCTAAAGCCACCATTTGGGTATTGCAACGAGTGGCGAAATCCCCCGACTCATCGAGGACGTAGGCGACACCACCACTCATCCCGGCGGCGAAATTGCGACCGGTGGGCCCTAAAACAACGACTTTACCCCCCGTCATATACTCGCAGGCGTGGTCGCCAACAGCCTCAACCACCGTAGTCACCCCAGAGTTACGCACCCCAAAACGTTCCCCAGCAACCCCAGAAATATACACCTCACCACTGGTTGCACCGTATAAAGCCACATTACCGATGATAATATTCTCCTCGGCCACAAAAGTGGAACCTTTGGGCGGATAAACGATGATTTTGCCACCGCTTAAACCCTTACCCACATAATCATTGGCATCCCCTTCTAACTCCAGTGTCACCCCTTTGGGAACAAAAGCACCGAAACTCTGCCCCGCGCTGCCCTGAAAATGGAGATGTACGGTATCTTCGGGTAAACCCTCCCAGTGACGTTTAGTGATTTCGTTGCCTAAAATCGTCCCCACCACGCGGTTAATATTTTTAATCGGTAGTGTCGCCTTGACTTTTTCGCCTTTTTCAATGGCATCCTTGCATAAATCCAGTAAAACGGTTATATCCAAGCACTTATCTAAACCGTGGTCCTGGGGAATCTGGCAATAGCGTCCTACCTCTGCATCTACCTCCGGTTGATAGAGAATCGGAGTTAGGTCAATTCCTTTCGCTTTCCAATGTTCTACAGCCTGTTTCGGCTCTAATACATCAGTTCGCCCCACCATTTCATTTAAGGTGCGGAATCCCAATTCGGCCATAATTTCCCGCACTTCCTGGGCGATAAATTTCATGAAATTCACCGTATATTCAGGATCCCCGATGAAATTCTTCCGTAATAACGGATCCTGGGTCGCTACCCCCGCCGGACAGGTATTAAGATGACAAACCCGCATCATAATACAGCCTAACGTCACCAGTGGCGCGGTCGAAAAACCGAATTCTTCGGCCCCCAATAGCGTCGCTACCACCACATCGCGGCCGGTTTTCATCTGGCCATCGGTTTCCACCGCAATGCGACTGCGAAGATTATTTAACACCAATGTTTGATGGGTTTCTGCTAGTCCCAACTCCCAGGGTAAACCCGCGTGTTTAATCGAGGTTTGGGGTGAGGCACCGGTCCCACCATCGAAACCAGAGATTAAAACCACGTCGGCGTGAGCTTTAGCGACTCCGGCGGCGATTGTGCCAACTCCCACCTCAGAAACCAGTTTTACGCTCACTCTGGCCGCGCGATTGGCATTTTTTAGGTCATGAATCAACTCCGCGAGGTCTTCAATGGAGTAGATGTCGTGGTGGGGTGGGGGAGAGATTAAACCGACTCCGGGGGTGGAGTGACGGACTTTGGCAATCCAAGGATAGACTTTTTTACCCGGTAATTGACCGCCTTCGCCCGGTTTTGCCCCCTGGGCCATCTTTATCTGCAATTCTCGCGCTTGGGAGAGGTAAAGACTGGTGACACCAAAACGGCCGGAAGCCACCTGTTTAATGGCACTATTTTTCGAGTCTCCCCGTTCATTTGTCCAAGTGTAGCGCTCGGAATCTTCGCCCCCTTCCCCGGTGTTCGACTTGCCACCGATACGATTCATGGCAATAGCGAGGGATTCGTGGGCCTCTTTGGAAATGGAACCGTAACTCATGGCCCCGGTTTTAAAGCGTTTCATAATCGCTTCAATCGGTTCCACTTCTTCGATGGGGATACTTTCCCGGTTTTTAAAGGTTAATAGTCCCCGCAGGGTGAAGAATTTTTGATTCTGTTGGTTGACCAGTTGGGAATATTTCTTAAAGAGGTCGTATTTGCCCAATTTTACCGCTTGTTGCAGGGTATGAATGGTTTCTGGGCTAAAAAGATGGGCTTCCCCGTCCTTACGCCATTGATATTCACCGCCAATATCGAGGGTATGCACATTAACATCCCGGTCGGGGAAAGCGTGGCCGTGTCTGAGTAGGGATTCTCGGGCAATAATTTCTAAATCGGCCCCTTCAATGCGGGAAGCTGTCCAAGTAAAATAGCGATCGACTACCGATCGATTTAAGCCAATAGCCTCGAATATTTGCGCCCCACGGTAGCTTTGCAGGGTGGAAATGCCAATTTTAGAGGCCACTTTAATTACGCCCTTGGTGGCGGCTTTTATGTAGTTTTTACAGGCGGTCTGGTGGTCAACTCCTACCAATAAACCTTCCTCGATCATACTGCCGAGGGTGGCAAAGGCTAGATAGGGATTAATCGCACCGCAACCATAACCGAGTAAAAGGGCGTAGTGATGCACTTCCCGGGGTTCGCCAGATTCCAGGACAAGGCCGACTCTGGTGCGGGTTCCCTGCCGGATGAGGTGATGGTGTAAACCGGCAACCGCCAGCAGTGAGGGAATCGGGGCGTGATTTTTATCGATACCTCGATCGCTTAAAATAATAATGCTCGCGCCCGCTAAAATTGCCTCGTCCACCTCTTGACAAATTGCCTCAATTGTGCTACGCATCCCCTCAACTCCCGAAGTGGGATCGAAGAGAATGGGAATAGTCACGGTTTTAAATTCGCTATTGCCCTGTAAACGCGCTAATTGGGCGTTAGTGAGGATGGGAGAGTTAAGTTTAATCAGGTGACAGCTTTCCGGCTGCGGATCCAAAAGATTTCTCTCCGCACCGATAGTGGTGATGGGAGAGGTGATAATTTCTTCGCGAATTGAGTCAATCGGGGGGTTAGTGACTTGGGCGAATAACTGCTGAAAGTAATCATAAAGCAGTTTTGGGCGATCGGACAAGACGGCTAGGGGTGTATCGGAACCCATGGAACCCACTGCTTCCACTCCATCCCGGCCCATGGGGGCTAATAAAAGACGTAATTCTTCAAAAGTGTAACCGAAAGCGGTTTGCTGTTGAATTAGGGAAACAGCAGTTTCCGGCGGGGCAGTTTCAACGGCCGGTAAATCGTCTAAATTGACTAAATTTTGGTTTAACCACTGGCGATAGGGATGAGCTTTGGCAATAGCTTCTTTTATCTCCTCATCGGCCACGATACGACCTTCTTTCATATCCACAAGGAACATCCGGCCGGGTTGCAGACGACCTTTAAAAGCGACGCGTTCCGGTTCAATGGGTAAAACTCCCGCTTCCGATGCCATAATTACTAGGTCATCTTTGGTGACATAGTAACGGGAAGGACGTAAACCATTGCGGTCTAACACTGCTCCCATCATCGTACCATCGGTAAAAGCGATCGAGGCCGGACCATCCCAGGGTTCCATCAAACAGGAATGGTATTCATAAAAAGCTTTTTTCTCGTCACTCATCGATTCGTGGGCCGCCCAGGGTTCAGGAATCATCATCATGACAGCGTGAGGAAGAGAACGCCCCGATAAAACCATTAATTCTAGGGCATTATCAAAAATTAAGGAGTCACTACCTTCGATATTAATGACCGGCTGGATTTTTTTGATGTCTTCCCCGAATAAGGGTGAGGCAAACATCGACTGACGGGCGTGCATCCAGTTAATATTACCTCGCAGGGTATTAATTTCGCCATTGTGGGCAATATAACGGTAAGGGTGGGCGCGTTCCCAACTGGGGAAGGTATTGGTACTAAAACGGGAATGGACTAATCCTAAAGCGCTTTGAAAGTCGGGGTCGTGTAAATCGGGAAAATAGTCACCCACCTGTACCGGCATTAATTGCCCTTTATAGACAATGGTACGACTAGAAATACTGCAAGGATACCAGTAACGATTAAAAGATTGACGACTGAGGTGGGAACGTTTGCGAATAACGTATAATTTGCGTTCAAAGGCCAGATCATCGCTTAAATTGGCATCGCGTTCGATGAAAACCTGTTCGATAAAGGGTTCGGTAGATTTGGCCGAATTGCCTAAACTGGAGTTATCCGTGGGAACATCACGCCAACCGAGAACTTTTAACCCCTCTTCGGCGGCGATTTTCTCGAATTCCTGCCGACCTTTCCCGCGAATTTCGGCATCAGGGGCCGTGTAAAGCATTCCTACCCCGTATTGTCCCGCTGCCGGTAAGGTAAAACCTAGATTACTCGTCACTTTCCGGAAAAATAGGTCGGGGATTTGGCACAAAATACCCGCCCCATCTCCCGTATTTTTTTCCGCACCGCACGCGCCACGGTGATCGAGGTTTAGTAGAATTGTTAAGGCCTGTTCAACAATATCGTGGGACTTTTTCCCCGTTTTATGAACGATAAAACCGACACCACAAGCATCATGTTCAAATTGGGGATCGTATAGTCCTTGTTTCCGTGGAGTTTGATTGTTATTCATCTTGTCTAATAGCCTAGCAGTCTGGAAGGGAATGGCCTAGAGGGTGAGCCAGAGTAGCGATTCTAGGTATATCAATTTTGTATCCAGACTGGACCTTCGGTCTTATATCTTAAGGAAATGTTTCGATGTGACAAGGGTTCCTTTATGCCGAATCCAACTTCCGACCATTCTAGAACCTAAAAATGGGTCACGGCGATTTTTCTTGGCGATTAAATATATCGAACTTGGTTTCGCATTTCGTCCGCAGTCACTCGATCAAGAATAATCAGTAAACGGTTCGCCATCTCTCGCGGAGGGCGACGGACAGCGAAAATCACCCCGTAATGGGTTCGATTGGCATCGAAGTAATCGCGAACCAGTTCTTCAAAATCGGTTCGGTTGTGAGTGACTAAGGTTCTCCCCTGACTCACCGCGTGAGCGAGTTGTGCTTTATCTGTGGCGTTAAGTTGTCCCGCATCCCTCGCAGTAATCGCGTCAAACCCCCTCGCTCTCAACAACTCGGCGATTAAAACGTTAACATCTTCATCTAGATAGAGACGGATAAAGAGATTATTCACGAATTTTTTAGCAGCGGATCGATTAAGTCGTCGGGAATGTGGTTACGCTCGATATAAGCGTTAATTTCCTCTAGATGGTCGCTGTAATAGGTCAACGCACTGAAGACCTGACTTAACGTCAGATGGGGCATTCCTAGGGGGATTTCTTCGGGAGCGACCCCCAGACGCCAAGTTTCGACGATGGCGCGGACGGGTGTACGCGTTCCTTTGATAATTGGTTCCCCGTGTAAAATCTCGTCGTCTCGAACGATATAGAGATATTCGGTCGCTTGAACCATCGCGGTTTTCTGGAGTGGATATCGTTTAGTTTATCGTATCGATCGAACCCCCGACTATTCCCCATAAATATCGGTTCGGTTACTTCAGCCACCCGATCTCACTTGCGGCGATTCTTTCTGCTCTTTCTCGCCATTTTTTTGAATTTTCTGTAATTACCTCGCACATCGATCGGGCTTTTTCCGCCGCATCCCGCGCCATTTCCAGAATTTCCTCTAGTTCCCGTTCATTTAGTCCTGTTTCTTTTTCTTCCATCACCGTAAACCCTGCAAGCGATTTTTAACTCGAATAGAAGCGATCGATCACACATAGATGGCCTCTCGATCGATCCGTGCCTTGAGGTAAGGATTCAGAGAATCCCGATAGCGGATCACGTCCACTTCCCGTCCGAATAGGTTCTCTAGTTCGGCTTTCAGTCTGACTCTTTTAAGCAGATCGGGGGGCATATATACCACTATATCTATATCGCTCGTCGGTCGGGTTTCCTCTCTGGCTACCGAGCCGAAAATGCCGATTCGATCGATCGCGTATCGTTCCTCCAGTTCGGGTTTCAGGGTTCGTAAATGTTCCAATATCTCGTTGGCGGTGATTTTATCTACCATCTAATTTACTCCCTTTAGTTAATCGTGCGATCGATCTCTCGATGCTAATAAAAGACTAAAACGGGCTGCCACAATCGCACAACCCGTTCCCAATCAATTTAATTTTTAGTCGGTCAAAATTACCCTTCCAGTTTCCGGCCTTTGCACAATAAACCCACCCCGGCAACGGAGAGTAAACCGAGAACCGTCGCTGGTTCGGGAACGGTGGTAGGAGCGGCGGGAGAGTAGGTTAGGGTTGTACTATTGACATCGACGACACCACTGAGTGCAGCTCCTGATCCCTGGACATTGAATAGACTCCCGAAGTTGCCAGGGGAAAAATTTAGAGTAAAAGCTCCGCCAATACTCAGAGCGCCAAATGAACTCGCGGTAATCACCCCGCCACTGACCGTAAAACTATTACCGAATACAGTAGTAAAATTCGCCAGAACATCAAAGGGGAGTGTGTAGCCCAGAGCGGCGGGAGCGGAAGTCACGATCAGCGAAGTGGCGGCCAAATTTGTTCCATCTCCGTCTGGTAGGGTGAGCGTCCCCTGTACGGTTCCAGAGACCGGACCGGTTACGTTGCCGAAGGAAAAGTTAAAAGTTGCGGCGCTGGCAACTGGTGCGAGGGTGGCGGTGGCTACCGTGGCGAGGGCGACGGAATAACAAAGGGAACTTTTGAGTGGCATAGAATACATTGTTTAGCTAAATTCCCACGCATTCTACCCCCCCCCCCGATTTTGTCAAGGTTGTTGCTATTTATATTTATTATGCTTCATCTAGCTATTGATTACTCGATTCGGGATTTAGGGCGATCTGCCAAGAGAGCGGCGAAGGGGTGCGCTTTTCTGGGGTGCGGGGGGTTATAGTTCCCATCATCAAAGAAATACTCTAGCCGCCGATCGCTCTTTTCATTGGCCAAAGACAAACAAAATAACTAGCATTAAAATAGTTATAGTCTCCGTTTCGGTGTTCCCGTTGTCCCAGTTCCCCTGATAGGATTTAATCGCTCGCCTAACTCTAGAGCTAAAGTAGAGATAGGGTTTAATTGGAGTCATGTATGGAAGCGATCGAATTTAGGACGGTTATTCATAAGGGTCAGGTGAGCGTTCCCCCCCGATATTCTTCTCGATGGGAAGGTAAGATGATGCGGGTGATTGTTTTGGATGACTCGGAAATCGTCCCCGAACCGAGCCAGAAAACTGAAAAAACGATGTTCGAGGCGATTTCTTTAAATACACGGGGATTTAGATTCGATCGGGACGAGGCTAATGCCCGATAAAGTTTTTATCGATACTAATGTCTTAATTTACGCGTATTCTGAGGATGAGCCTGATAAACGACAGCGAGCGATTGATTGTGTTCGATCGGGTGAGGCTTGGATTAGTACACAGGTTTTAAATGAAACGATAAATGTATTAAAACGGAAATTTTCCCTAAGCTATTCGCAAATTCGAGACGCTGTACAAGAGATTTCTAAGGGATTCCCAATCATCCTCGTTTCTGTTAATACGATAGAGATAGCATTGAATCTAGCGGAACGTTATCAATATAGTTACTTTGATAGTTTAATACTGGCCAGCGCTCTGGAAGCGGGCTGTCAAATTCTGTACAGTGAAGATTTACAAGATGGTCAGCAAATCGAGAATCAATTGACGATCGTTAATCCCTTTGGTTAATCGTGCGATCGCTCCTTCTCAAGCCGAGTCTCTAGCCGAATTTTTTAATCGTTTAAGTGCGAAACTGGCGTTAAGCGCCCGTGATTTTCTCTTGTAGCCTCGCTTTCCCTCGGGGACTGAGGGGGGAAGACCATATAACAAATCCTTACTTTCTTCATAACTTTAGATTAATTAAGATAATGTTACAAAACTTTATGAAAAAGCCGTAGTATGATGATTTACGCCAGTAAAGCGAACACAATAAGGAGCAACACCCATAATGCAGTCGGCCGAGATGTTGCTGACAGTCCCCAAAGAGTATTTAAAAGCACCGGGGGGCTTCAACCCAAACGTTACCATGTTTTTCAGTGCCTTGAGCCTAATAACCCTATCTACCTGTGGCTATTGGCTATGGTCCTGGCCGGACTGGATTTGTTTTAGTGCTAATGTCCTCGCTTTACATTTATCGGGGACAGTTATCCACGATGCCTCTCATAATTCTGCCCATAGTAATCGGCTATTTAATGCTATTTTAGGTCATGGTAGTGCTTTAATGCTCGGTTTTGCCTTTCCGGTCTTCACTAGAGTCCATTTACAGCACCATGCTCACGTTAACGATCCCGAAAATGATCCAGATCATTTTGTCTCCACTGGCGGCCCTTTGTGGATGATTGCGGCCAGATTTTTTTATCACGAGATTTTCTTTTTTAAGCGGCAACTCTGGCGGAAATACGAACTGCTGGAATGGTTCCTCAGTCGTCTTTTTGTGGCTACCATAGTTATCGTCGCCTGTCAATACGGTTTTATCAGCTATGTGATGAATTTTTGGTTTGTTCCCGCTTTAGTGGTGGGAATTGCCCTCGGTTTATTTTTCGATTATCTCCCCCATCGTCCTTTCCAAGAGCGCAATCGTTGGAAAAATGCCCGCGTTTACCCCAGTCCCCTGTTAAATCTGCTGATTTTAGGGCAGAATTATCATCTCGTGCATCATCTCTGGCCGTCGATTCCCTGGTACAAATACCAACCGGCATACTATGCCACTAAACCGCTTTTAGACGCAAAAGAGTGTGAACAGTCTTTAGGTTTACTGCAAGGTAAGAATTTCTGGAGTTTCCTCTACGATGTCTTTTTGGGGATTCGCTTTCACTCCCATTCTTCTAAAACTTCTTGATCTCACTTATCGTAATGGTGAGGTACAAACTTTTCATTTTGGGAAGTCGGTGGTCGATTTTATGAGAAACTCTGTATCTGTACTGGTTTCGTTGTCAACTTGATTTTTTGAAGGAGGATTTTATGGGTCAGCATTGGGGAAAAGCCTTAATTTTAACAACAACTTTCTTGACAATTAACATCGATTATGCTAGGTCTTTAACCTTTGGTGAGGCCGTGGGTATTGGAGCGGGGGCCTTGTTAATCAACCGGGCGGTACAGGATAATAGACAACGTTATCGATTTGTGCCACCAGAGCAAGAATTTCAGCGCGGACTAGAGGACGGGTTTAACTTTGCCCGCTATGATAATCCGCGCAATTCCAGAGACTACGATGACGGTTTTATCGAGGGAAGAAGACGGCGGGAGTCGGGTTGGTCCAGTCCCAACCGGAGAGGTTGATTATTTTTTTGGTCTGCGTCCCACTTCGGCGGTTTCTTGAATGGAAAATATCCTCAATTTGCCGTCGATGGGAGCGACTTTAGCCACCGCTGCCGATGCCACTATATAGTTATCACCCTCGGTGTTGGTAATATTGACTACCCGCTCGCGAGTGATAATCGCCATCTCGTTATTAGCAAGAATATCCACGTCCCAATTCTCAGAAAGAACCTCTATACTTTTAATATTTTTGTAGGATTCCTCTAAAAATATTTTATGTTCCGTGATGCCATCTAACTCAAAAATTTCGGTACTAGCATCGGTTTTAATGGTCAATTGCGAGGAAATAAACGGGGCATAGTGTTTGAGGATTAGGGCGATATTTTTATCTTTAATAGCGGTTTCAATGTCTTGAATCATTGCTTTAATTTCCGCTTCCTTGATTGTTTGTCCCCCATCGCGATTACTCGATTGTTTCACCGGCACTATCGAGGGATTAGCGTGGACAAAAGGGGGGGAGATGCTGGGGAGAAGGGATAAACCGAGCAATAGAACAATTAATTGGGGAGAACGCATAATTTAATAAACTTGGTAAATTCAACCCGAATCATAGCATTTTCTCGTTACCGAATAAATCCTCAAGCTGAAAGTCCCCGGTTAGGGAAGCTAACAGAGCAAAATTCTGGCTGTGCAAAGTCTAGGCTGATCCTTTAGCTATTTTTGGCTTGATATTTCCAGAATAACAGGGGTATGATCGCTAGGTTTTTCTTGTTTCCTGGGTTCTCGATCAATCAGACAATTAACGGCTTTTTCGTATAGCTGAGGAGTTAAATAAAGATGATCAATTCGCCAACCTCGGTTACGAGCAAAACCACCGCTGCGATAATCCCACCAACTATAATGTCCTGGTGCCGAGGTGAATTTTCTAAAGGCATCTTGTAAGCCAATTTCTAAGACCTTTTCTAAAGCTTCTCTTTCCTTAGCTGAAGACATAATATGATTTTCTTTGCCTTTGGGATCATAAATATCTTTATCTTCTAAGGCAATATTAAAATCACCACAGATACATAATTCTTCAGGTTGAGAATTAATAACTTTATCTAGATATTTCCTGAGAGTTTCTAACCATTTAAGCTTATAAATATATTTATCACTATCTAGGGAAGAACCGTTAGGAACGTAGAGATTAATAATCCGAATATCGCCGATTACTCCAGTAATTAAACGTTTCTGTTCGTCGAGTTCTCCCGTTAAATTTTCTCCGATAATGGGACTAAATCCCACAGTGATATCGTCCATGGGTTTCTGGCTAAAAATCGCTACACCATTATAGGCTTTTTGTCCAGAAATATAGAGATGATAACCCAAAGATTCAAAAGCTTCTCTGGGAAAATCTTGATCGATTACCTTGGTTTCTTGCAAGCATAAAACCTCAACGGGATTGAGTTGTAACCAGTTAATTACCTGTTCTTGTCGGCTGCGAATCGAGTTGACATTCCATGTGGCGATTTTCATAGCTAAAAACCAAGAATTTTTCTCACACTTCCTCAGCAAAACTGGTGCGACGCACAAACTCAAAGGGACCGGCGATCGAACCCCAGACTAATTGATCGGTTTCGGGATCTAAACCGCGATCAACGCTAATTAATCCCCGTTCACTAATTTCAAAACTATTATCTAAATAAGTCATTTTATCTTTGCGAAAGACTAAACATTGTTTCCCCGGTTTCACCATCCCTTTAAAACTGTTACCTGTCCAAGTTACATTCATATCACAACCCGCCATCGGTTCTAATAGTTCTAAGCTGAGATTTTTGAGACGCTGGGGTTCTCTAGAAGCACCAAAAAAGTTAGCTTCCTCTTTAACTTTAAAGTTTTCTAGTTCAATATGGTCATCGACTACCGATAATTTAAATACTCGTAAACGATAGGGAGTATTGAGCATAAAATCGTAGGCCTGCTCTAAAAATAAACTGGTTCCCTTCAGTAATTCATCGGGTAAAGGACGCATACACACGCGAATATGGGCAAAAAAAGGCGGATTAGCAAAAGCTTGTTCTTGATTACTAAAATCCGCCGCCATCCAGCGTGCTAGGGTTTTTATATCCGTAGAATGAGTCATAATTTTTGATATTTTAATGGCTATTAGCTATCAGCGATCAGCTAGTTAATCGCTCTGATAAATTTTCACTGATTACTGATAACTATGCCCCGACAATTTTTATTGTGCAATTACTTTAATTTCGATATCGGCACTAACTTCGGGATGGAGTTTGACTTGTACTTTATAGACTCCCAATTGACCGATATCGGGAACGGTAATACCACGGCGATCAATTTCTAATTTGGCATTTTCTAGAATAACCGTAGCCACATCTTGACTGGTGACAGTACCGAAAATCGCCTCGTTTTCACCCACCTGTTTAGGGATGGTGTAGGGACTGAGTTTTTCGATCGCAGTTTTTCTGGTTTCCGCTTCTTGTTTTTCGGCGAGGAGACGTTGACGCTCTTTTTCTTTCCTAAATTCTGCCTGTTTAATCGCGCCTTTGGTGGCTAAAACGGCCACACCTTGGGGAATAAGGTAATTGCGGGCATAACCGGGTGCCACTTCCACCACATCGCCATTTTCACCTAATTTGCTGACTTTTTGATTGAGGATAACCTGCATTCGTTTCGCCATGATCTTGACCTAAAACAATAGTTCCAAAACCTTTATCATACCATGCAATCGTCAAGTGTTGATCACAAGTTAGTTATTGCCGGCGGCGATGATTTGGGTTAATAGGGGACCGATTGCCTGAAAGGCCGAGGGTAAAACCGCTACGGTGGCGGCTGCGATAATAATTGTCGTGGCTAATCTCAGCACTTTCTCGGAGGCTTTTTCGTAGGTGTCAAATTTATAGTCGAGCTTGTCTAATCTTTGGTCTATTTCCTGAAAGCGTTGGTCTATTTCCTCAAAACGTTGGTCTATCGCCTCAAAACGTTGATTTACTGCTGTTTGGAAGCTTTTCAGTTCGTTGAGAACATCGGTTAGGGTGGGTTCTTGAGTGGACATGGTGACACCTTGGGGAATTTGATCGCCTAGCACAATTATAACCCTAAGTCAAGCTTTTTTGATGATAATTAACGTTTTTATTGGTCATATTTTGACCTTGTTCCAGTGTTGGAGACAACCAGTATTTCTATTCTAATAAGGTCTCTTTAATTGTTGTTAAAACTTTGCTATCTTTGACCATCCAAGCATGAAGCAATACGGGAATCGAAATTTCTTTGCCCACCGATAAACGGGAACTAT
Source organism: Microcystis sp. M169S2 (assembly GCF_020245865.1). Classification (NCBI taxonomy): domain Bacteria; kingdom Bacillati; phylum Cyanobacteriota; class Cyanophyceae; order Chroococcales; family Microcystaceae; genus Microcystis; species Microcystis sp. M169S2. The sequence continues at coordinate 42,488 of NZ_JADBUB010000091.1, read as the reverse complement.
GGGCGGGAAATATCATTAAATCGTAGGGAGTCCAGATAATTGTGGTTTTAATTTTATTTAAAATTTGTTGACAATCTTGATTTAAATCCTCTAGAAATTGACTCCCTGGCTGCATTTGTCTAATCCCATCTAAGGGTAAACTATATGCGGTTAAAGTGCCTCGATTCGGGGCAGAAATATTTAGGTAACGTTGCACTCTTGCCACCCCTCCTAATCTTTGCAGGTAGTAGCGGGTAATTAATCCTCCCATACTAAACCCAATCAGATCTACTTTCTGCTCTTTAGCAAAGTTTTTCTCGATATAATTCTCCACCTGACTGGCTAAAACTTCTAACTTTTCGTAACCATGATTGGGAATTAGGTTAAAACTATGCACCTGCCAACCATGATAGTTTAAATACTCGCTCATCGGTTTAAAAACAGCAGTAGTGTCCAGAAAACCATGCACCAAAACAACGGGATTCATAGATGAGGTTTTATCCTTAAATTCTGAATCTATTCTAACGGATGATCGGGGTAATGAGCGAAAAATTTTTGGGAAGAGCCTATCTACTAGGTACGGCTACCGGCAACTTCTAAGGATTAGGGAAAAAACCAAAAAGTTTAGCGGCACCTCCTAAAATAGCGACTACCAATGCTATCAGAATCCCTCGATTGGTGAATTCCTGATAGGCAACCCTTGCAGTTAATCCATTGATTTTTTCGTCTAAAGCTTTAATATCTCCCTTGAGTTCGGCCTGTCCTATTTCTACTTTAGTTAACCGGTCTTCTATCTTGTCAAATCTCTCATCAATACGTTTTTCCAGAGAGTCGATTTTCTCGTCAATACGTTTTTCCAGAGAGTCGATTTTCTCGTCAAGGCGTTTTTCCAGAGAGTCGATTTTCCCCTCAATCCTTGTCAGGACAGCTTCTAGGGAATAAGTGACAGTTTCGTTAGACATTTTGAGCAACTCCAAAAGTCAAATCTTCAGGGGTAAATGCTGGAGGCTATATCTTACCGAAAAATCAGGGGTCTATAGGCGGAAACGGATTCCCATTATAATAAAATTATAAGTCAAGACTTGAGTTTTTGTCAAGCTTTTTTTTGACGGCAATCAATGGCAAGAATTTCGGGGAAGTATTTAGCCACCGATGCCTAAACGTCCCGCTAAACTAGGGCTTAAAGGAATCAGAGTCGCTAACATTAAAAAGAGCAGTAATAAACCCCAACCAGCGCGGTTGTCATCGGGTTCGGTCAACTCGTTTAAACTAGGTCTTTCCAACTCTCTTTGTAAAAAAGCGACTAAAATTGTCCAATAGAGAGGAATGGGATTGCTAGAATTAACTAAGGAAATAATGCCCAAAATAACCAAAGTGGCCACAGTGGTACGGCGGGCAATTTTGCGGCCATAAATAGCCTGAACAATTCTGCCACCATCTAACTGTCCGGCGGGCAGTAAATTAAGGGCAGTAATCACCAATCCTAACCAACCAATAACAGTTAAAGGATGCACGGAGATAACGGCATTTTGTAACTCGTCACCTAAAACTATCCGCGCTAAAAAACTCACTAAAATTGAACTTTGGAAAAAGGTACTAGGGATTTGAAAAAGGCTGGCAGAATTAGATAAAGTCAGTCCAACAATTAACAAGATTAAAGAAACCAAACCTCCCAAAGCAGGACCAGCAAAAGCTATATCAAATAGGACACTGCGGTTAGGTAATAAAGATTCAAAACGAGTAATCGCCCCAAAAGAACCAATCTGCCAAGTGGGAAGAAAATAGGGTAAACTGAGACGAACATTATGGCGTTTAGCGATAATTAGATGACCAATTTCGTGGGCAATTAATACCGACCATAAACCCAAACTGAGGGGAATTGCTTCTCGATATCTCTGCCAATTACTAAACAAATCAAAACCTAATAAAATTCCAGCCGCTTCTAAGCTAGTGACAATGGTGGCGACTAACAAAACTAAAGAGAGATTTTTTTGAGCAAGAGTTGCAGGACTAGGATCGTTAGTTTTGGGGAGGATAATTACCACAGGTTTTTCCTCGGTTCCTTCCACCAAAAATAAACGATATTTATCACCAAAATGATTACTTAATTTCTGGGTTAAGCGAGAGTGAACGCTATCTGGTTCTCCCCGTAAATTGCCTTTAAAAATTGCCCCTTCCTGAAAAGAGATAGTCTCGGTGGCAAAAAAAGTATCTATCCCAAAAATGCTCTGAATAACTTTTAAATCCTCTTCGGGAATTGGCATCACATCGGGTACAATTGCTGTCACCGCTGCCGGGGTTTCTAGAGGAGTAACGGACTGGCTAACTGCCAGGTTAACTTTCGGTTCAATTATTTGATTGGTTTTCAGTAAGCGTAAACGGTTGCCCAAATAAATATAGATAATGGTGGAAGCAACCAGTAAAAAGAGAATTACCGCTAGATTGAGATAAATTCCCGCCGCAAATAGCCCGAAAAAAATTAACCAAGGAGCGATTAGTACCAAGGATTGTAACCAAGGTAAAATTCCCAGTTGGCCGTAGGGTTTAGCTCGATAAAAACTCCAAGTCAAGATAGCACCAGCGACGAGGAAAATAACAGCGACCGCAGCAATTTCCGAAGAAATATTAACCATAGGAAAGTCAAAATCAATAGGTTTTTATCAATCAATTTGATTATAAGCTTGCAGGGCGGCCCGTAATTGCCCTCGATGCTTTTGTAACAATTCTTGTCCTGCCGCCGCCGAAAGTCCCGTTTTCTGCATTAACAAAGCCAGTTTAACCCGGCGGCCACTTTTTTCCAGTAAAATTGCCGCTTCCTCACGACTAATATCGCTAAGGTTACAGATAATCCGCAGGGCGCGGTCATGGAGTTTATGATTAGTAACAGCCACATCGACCATCTGGTTGCCGTAAACCTTGCCTAACATTACCATTGTCCCTGTGGAAAGGATATTTAAAGCCATTTTCGTCACCGTTCCCGCTTTCAGACGGGTGGAGCCGGCCAGAAGTTCTGGTCCGGTCAATAAGCGGATATCCACATCCACCGCGATCTCCACTTGTTCGGCGGGGACACAACTAATGGCAATCGTTGTCGCACCTCGCTGTTTTGCCGCCTGTAAAGCCCCATGAACGTAGGGGGTAGTACCCCCAGCGGTAATCCCCACTACCACGTCTAATTCGTGAATTTCTCGCTGGGCAATAATCGCCGCCCCATCTTCCGCTTTATCCTCCAAATCTTCGGAACTACGCACCAGCGCCGCCGCTCCACCGGCAATAATTCCCTGTACCAATTCCGGGGGAGTGCAGAAGGTGGGAGGACATTCGGCCGCGTCCAAAACCCCCAGCCGGCCACTGGTTCCTGCTCCAATGTAAAAGAGTCTGCCACCTTTAGCCAGAGCTTGACCGGTCAGGGAGATCGCCCGAGCCAATTCTTGCCGGGCCATGGCGATCGCTTTTAGGGTTTGGGCATCCTCGCGATTGAAGAGATCCACCAATTCGAGCGGGTTTAATTGGTCTAAATTTAGGCTGTTTGGGTTAATTTGTTCGGTTAACAGGTGTCCTCTGCTTTCCCACTGTTCCATAACGGTTTAATTGAGCTTTTCGTAAGATTATTTTCAGTATATAGCCAATCGGTGGGTAAAAAGCTTGACAATTGCACCCTAGATATTAGATAATAGTAAATTGTGTCAATTCCTGCTCGGATCAGGTGAGGACATTAGCACAAAAGCTGGAATTTTTTTCAGCTACCTGTACGGCAAAACGAGCGCAGAAAATTCATGAGTTACGCAATTATTGAGACCGGTGGCAAACAGATTCGGGTAGAACCCGGTCGCTATTACGATATAGAACTTCTTCCCGTCGATGAACAAAGTACCCATACCATCGACAAAGTGCTATTAATCCATGATGAGGATGATATTAGCATCGGTCAACCCTTTATCGAAGGGGCCACCGTGGAAGGGACTGTCATGCAACATCGTCGGGGCAAAAAAGTTATTGTCTATAAAATGCGCCCGAAAAAGAAAACCCGTAAAAAACGCGGTCATCGTCAAGAAATTACCCGTTTTATGATTGATTCAATCAATTATAACGGTAAGACCCTAGTCGCCACTGCTGCTACCTCCGGTGCTGAAGTTGTGGAAGATAGTAGCGATGAAGAAGAATAACTTTTAGAATCAAAAAAGCATTTGGAGAGAAATTATGGCTCATAAGAAAGGTACGGGTAGTACCCGCAACGGACGCGATTCTCGTTCCCAACGCCTAGGCGTTAAGCGCTACGGTGGTCAAGTGGTAAAAGCGGGAAATATTCTCATCCGTCAACGGGGTACTAAAGTTCACCCGGGTAAAAATGTTGGTCGTGGTGGCGATGATACTTTATTCGCTTTAATTGATGGTGTGGTCAAATTTGAATACAAGGATAAAAGTCGCCGTCAAGTTAGCGTTTATCCCGCTGAAGTTAGCGCTAGTTAATCCCATCAACTCTGATTAATTTTTTCCCTGTAACCTCCTAACTCATCCTAGGGGGTTTTTTCAGATAATTTATATCTGTTGACAGGGTAGATCGAGCGCTCATAGATTAAAATAGTCCGAAAGTAGCTCGGAAAAGATGAACTGAGTATGATTCTTAAAATTGCCGATATCTTAAAAAATTTGCCCTGGTCTTTCGATTCTACTGCCGAATTACCCTGGTTAGATCGCTCGCAAGCCGAAAAATCCCTGCAAAAAGCTCGTCAACAACGGCGAATTTCCGAACGAGAATATCAACTCCTTGACCATTGGCGAGAATTGGGTTATTGTATTGTCAAAGATTTAATTCCCGCAACGGCGATCGATAATTTAGTAGCAGAATTAGCCGATTTATTTTTCCTAGAATCGGCTATCCCTGGATTAAGAATTGAAGGCATTCAAGCAGAAAATCTACCGGCGAGTTTAAGTCACGAGCAAGTTTTAGCCCTAGATATGGAGCAAAGAAAAGCCTTAGTTAATTCTATTTGGCGACTCCATGCCTTTCATGAGATTTCCCCCGCTGCTCGAGCAATTTTTGACAATCAAAATCTGAGAGATTTAGTTAATTTAATTATTGGCAAATCCTGCGAACCGAGATATTCCATCAACTTTCTGCACGGTACAGAGCAGGGGTTGCATGAGGATATGGCAGTTTTTTATGTTCATCCTGCTAATCATTTAGTCGGTGTTTGGATTGCCTTGGAAGATATTTCCGCCGATGCTGGCCCACTAATTTTTTATCCTAAATCTCATAAAAATATCAAAGTAACTGACTTTTTTCCAGACTATCCCGCCGTCAATCTTAAAAATATTACTGCCGCTCAAATTCCCCAATACCAAGATTATGTTAACCATCGCGCTCAGAATTATGATTGTCAATCATTTACTGCTAAAAAAGGAGAGATTCTTCTCTGGCACGGAATGTTAATTCATGGTGGGGGGAAGATTAATAATAACCTGCTAACCCGTAAATCGATGGTAATTCATTTTATTGCCGAGGGTGGCGATTACAACGATCGGGCTTTGGGGCCTTTTAATTGGTAAGATTAATGTACCAATAATAACTCGGAAATAATCGGACTAATTAGGGCTGGCTGAATAAAGGTAAAATATAGACGAGGTAAGGGGTTTGGGGCTTTTTTGCGAAGCAGGTCCAAGATTTTGAAAGTAGGGGCGAAGCATTGGGGCAATAACCTATCGCTGAAACCGTAGATTTCCTATCCGAATGCTTCTACTTTTTAAACAGAATTTGCCGTAACTGATCACTGCTCACTGATTAAGCTGTAGCCTCTAAAAATACGCCTAAATTGCGGAATTTTTGATAACGAGATTCGCGCCGTTGTTGGGGAGTTAACAAAGATAAAGTCTCTAAATTTTCACTAATAGCGGCTTTTAAATTGGCTGCCGCTTTAATCGGATCAGCATGGGCCCCTCTGGAGGGTTCAGGAACGATCTGATCGATAATATTTAACTCTTTTAAATCTTTCGAGGTAATTTTGAGGGCAACTGCTGCTTTATCGGATTTTTTGGCATCTTTCCAGAGAATGGCGGCACAAGCTTCGGGAGTCGCCACAGTATAGACAGAATGCTCTAACATTAATAGGCGATCGCCGACCCCAATGCCCAAAGCGCCGCCGGAACCACCTTCGCCAATAACAGTACAAATGATCGGCACATCTAAACGGAACATCTCCCGAAGATTATAGGCGATCGCTTCTCCTTGACCTAATTTTTCCGCTTCCACCCCCGCCCAGGCGCCGGGGGTGTCAATAAAGGTTAAAATTGGCTGATTAAACTGATGGGCGTGTTCCATTAAACGCATGGCTTTACGATAACCCCCGGGGGCAGCCATGCCGAAATTTCTAGCCACATTATCCTTAGTATCCCGGCCTTTTTGATGTCCGATAATCACCACGGGACGACCGTTAAAACGGGCAACACCCCCCACAAGGGCGGGATCGTCGTAACCACCGCGATCCCCGTGTAACTCGAACCATTCATCGGTGATGGCTTGAATATAGTCTAGGGTACTGGGGCGCCGGGGATGACGGGCTAATTGTAGCCTTTGGGAAGGGGTGAGATTGCTAAAAATTTCGCGACGTAATTGATTAGCTCGTTCGTCTAGTTGACTAATTTGTTCCGAGACATCTACGCTATTTTCTTGGGCTAATTCTTTAATCTGTTCGATGCGGGATTCTAATTCGTAAAGGGGTTTCTCAAAATCTAGGAGAAAAATCTTTTTCTCGGTAGTCTCGTTTTTAGTCATAGGTTAGTGGCTAGAAGTTTACTTGAAGCTAATCTTTTCTAGCTTACCGTTTTTCAGCGATCGATTATCGGCAGCTTCGGGATTACCTGGAGATAATTTCAGGTTAACGATCTAAATCTGTCAATTGTCGTATAATAGTAGATCGTGCCTTTTTCACCCCAAGGAGGATTAGTTATGGCAGGAAGTGAACTAAAAGCGGATCTATGGGTTAACGAATATATTACCCCCTGGGACATTTATAGTCATGGGGTTTCCCAGATTTTAGCCTACAAAAAAACCGCTTTTCAGGAGATGTATATTGTTGAATCGGGGGCCTATGGAAAAGCCTTGGTACTGGATGGCAAATGGCAATCCTGTACGGGGGATGAATTTATTTATCATGAAGCATTAGTGCAACCGGCAATGATTGCCCACCAAGAAGCAAAAACTGCTTTAATTCTGGGGGGTGGTGAAGGTGCGACAACGCGGGAGTTATTGCGTTGGAAAACAATCGAAAAAGTGATGATGATCGATATCGATGGGGATGTGGTGGCAGCTTGTAAGGAACATCTTCCCGAAATGCACCAAGGCACTTTTGATGATCCTCGTTTTCAGTTAGTTGTCGCTGATGCTTTAGAGGTTTTAGACACCACTAATGATAAATGGGATATTATTATTTCTGATCTGGTTGATCCCATCGGAGAGGGTCCTTCTTTCCCCCTATTCACGAAAGAATACTTTGAAAAACTACAAAGAGTTTTGGCCGAAAATGGCATTGTTGTTGTCCAATCTGGCCCGGTTTCTCCTCCTTCGGTGATGTATCATGCGCGTTTGGTGAATACTTTAAAAGCAGTTTTTCCCTACGTTCATTCCTATTGCGCTCCTACTCCTAGTTATGGTTCCCCTTGGGGTTTTACTCTCTGTGCTAATCATCCTTTAAATACTCGTCCCGATCCCGATGTGGTGGATGAATTAATCAGCGATACAACTACGGGAGGATTACGTTTAATTGATGGCATGACTTTGCTCGGAATATTACAAACTCCTCTCTATATTCGTCAAGCAATCGCACAAAATACGGAAGTTTATACCCTAGCAAAACCCCCGAAATTCTTCGGTCAAGGAGTAATCAGTAATCAGTAATCAGTTATCAGTTATCAGTTATCAGGAGTCAGGAGTCAGGAGTCAGGAGATAGGGTGATAGGGTGATAGGGATTTAGGGGTTTAGGGGTTTAGGGGTTTAGGGAAATTTCAGCCAAATGCTCCATTTACCCATTTCCCCATTTCCCCATTTCCCCATTTCCCCATTTCCCCATTTCCCCATTTCCCCATTTCATAATTCATAATTCATAATTCATAATTCATAATTCCCACCCCCCACCAACAAACTTTTTTAGCAAACCCTAATTAGAAATCGATCGAGTCTTCATGATTAAGAATTGTTTGCAGAATTTCTAGGGGAACAGTAGCAAAGTATTGCTGGAGAAAGTTCTCTAGGTCCACCGCTTCTAGAAATTGCTCAATCTTATTAATTTTCGCCTCATGATTGACTAATTCAAAGGATAAATCTTCTTGATTTTTCTTGACTTTAAAGCCATTTTCTGCTAGAGAAATTAATCCTAATTCTAGGGTATAATAACTGAGGTTTAAGCGATTTTGTAATTGTTGATGGGAAATACTGGTTTTAGTTCTAGCTAAATATTTCCCAATGCCAACAAGGTTTATCCATGGAGTGTGAGCGGATTTTTTTAAAGGACTAGCATAGGCAAGAACTAACTTTTTGTCGCGTAAAATTGCCTGTTGATATTCCCTGGAAAGTTTTGTCCAATCCCGGGGACATTCCAGGAGAAAAAGGGGATTTAATTGGTTAACTTCTTGACTAATTTCTCGATGGCGATTGTCGATTAAAAAATCTTTTTTATTGCTATAGGTTAGGGATTGTTGTTGATAAGTTTGCAGGGCAATTAAGCGCACTTCATAGCGATTTTTGTAGGTATTAAAATCTAATTCAACTACGGCATCATAACGGGTATCGGCAGCAATTTCGTCTTTGTGATGACCCCACCACATACCGGGGAAACCCTGCTCGATTGAACTATCCCAGATCTCAAAAGTTGTCCGGGGATAAGCGATTTTTTTGCCTTTGAAATCCTCAAGATTTTTATGCCAAAGATTTTGAAAATAACAATTTTGAACTAATAGCTTCGGTGTCGGATTACCCATCCCGCAGGGTTCCAGTAATTTTAATTCTCTAAATAGATTTTTTCCCAATTGGGAAACCGTCACCACCGCATCCACTTCTATCTGGGAAGAAAGGGAAGTTAAATCAATTCCTGTGCGTCGCAACTGTTGATTAATTCCCTCAATAAATAGGGGTAAATTTTCTATGGTTAAACTTAAACCTGCGGCCAAAGGATGACCACCAAAACGATGTAAAAGATGGGATTGAGAGGATACTAATTGATAGAGATCGATCTCGCGAATTGACCGAGCGGAACCCTTAGCAAAAGGTGGTTCACTGGTACTTAATAAAATTGTTGGTCGCTGGTATTCTTGGGCAATTTGTCCCGCAACTAATCCTAAAATTCCCGCTGGCCATTGGGGATCATCTAAAATAATTACATTAGTGGTGGAAAGATCAATTCTCTCTAGTTTTTTCTGAACTTGTTTAATAATATCCCGTTGGATTTCTTGGCGACGAATATTGGCTAATTCCGCTTGTTCAGCTAATTCGTGACAACGTTTTTCATCTTCACTGGTAAGTAATTCCACACAAAATCTAGCATCGCCATAAATGCGACTGACGGCATTAATTCGCGGTCCAATACCGAAGGATATATCCATCGGTCTATCTCCGGTTTTGTTACATAAATCGAGTAATTTTTTAACTCCCAAACGCTGAGTGTTTTGGAGTTTTTGAATACCTTTTTGGGCTAAATAACGACATTCTCCCGTCAATTTGACTAAATCGGCAATTAAACCAATCGCAACTAAATCCAGTAAATTTTCTAGGGGTTTTCTGGGAATATCTGGCAGGGTTATATACATCGCTTCCACTAATTTATAAGCAACAGCAACCCCAGAAAGATAATAGAAAGGATGGGTTTCCACAAAGTAGCGGGGATTAATCAGGGCAATCACCTCGGGGCGCTCGTCGGGTAGGGTATGATGATCGGTGATGATAATATCGATGCCTAGACTGTTTGCATAGTCAATTTCGGCGATATTCGTGCTTCCCGTGTCACAGGTGACGATTAAACTGGTTCCTTGACGCGCTAGTTTCTCGATACCAGGAGAATTGAGGCCGTGGGATTCTTTTTGGCGATCGGGTATGTAATAATCTAACTGTTGATAGGGTGGGAAAAACTGCCCCAATCCTTCCCAGAGGACACTGGTAGCGGTGACACCATCGGCATCAAAATCACCCCAAATAGTCACTTTTTCGCCTTTATTTAGGGCTTTTTCCAGTCTTTTGACGGCGAAGTTCATTTCTTGCCCAAAATCAAAGGGAGTTTTTGACTGATAAGCTTTCTCATCCAGAAACGTCCGCAGAGTCGCCCCATCCCGGACACCGCGATGCCATAATATTTGTGCCACGACGCTGCCATCCGACTCTGGGGTGTAGTCTTGGACTATTTTTAAAAACTCTTGGGGAAGAGCTACCGATGGGGGAATTTGCCAGTTAGACACGGGATATCAGGGAAAAAGTAAAAAAGGTGGCAGTTTTTGTGATTTTCCCTATCTCCATTTAGGGCTTGCTGAACAAATGTGAAATGTAGGCAAGGTAAGGGTTTTGTGGCTTTTCTCGCGAAACAGGTGCAAGATTTTGAGAGAATCGTGCTTCAAAACCTTGCGTCTTCATCAGCCCGCGTCCTGTAGGGGCGAAGCATTCGGACAATAACCTATCGGTGAAACCGTAGATTTTCTATCCGAATGCTTCGCCCGTACTTTTTCAGCAAACCCCATTTAGCCACCACTAACGGGGGGAATTAGAACTATCTCATCGCCATTTTCGAGGATTTTCTCTCCCGAAACAAACTGAAGATTAACTCCAAAACGAGTAACATCGCGCCATCTTTCTAATTGAGGATAGGGGGCTATAATATAGTTTAACACTGCTGCCACGGAAGTGTGGGCAGGAAATTCGAGGTTTAATTGTGAAGTTTGATAGACTTCTTGATAAATAGCAAATAGTTTTACTGTAACCGTAATTTTTTCCATATTTACATCAATATTTTTCCTAGGATAATAACATCAATTGGGAACCCTGTTCGGTTTTGCGGACTTCGATGCGATGTTGAAAAGCTTCTTTAAATTGGGGCATATGAGTTACAGTCAAAATACAGGCAAAATCGGCGGATATAGCGTTAATTGCCGCGATTAAGCGCTCGCATCCTTCCGCATCCTGAGTTCCGAATCCTTCGTCAACAATGAGCATTTGTAGGGCTGTTCCGGCTCTTTGTGCCAATAATCTCGCTAAAGCTAATCGAATCGAGAAATTAATCCGAAAAGCTTCCCCTCCTGAATAGGTTTCGTAGGGACGGGATCCCCGGGTATCACCAATAATAATATCTAAAGTATCGATTGACTTTTGTTGCTGTTTCTTAGTACCTTTACCACTTTTTTGGGTTAAAAAATGCACATGAAATTGATTACCAGTTAAGCGAGCTAAAATATGATTAGTTTGGGCTTCTAACTCTGGTAAAACATTCTCAATCATCAGAGTTTGTAAACCATTTTTGCCGAAAGCTAGGGCTAACTCTTTATGAACTCTATATTGTTTTTTAACTTTAGCTAAATCGCTTTCTTTTTCTGTCAGTTGTTTACCTAAAGTTTCTAGTTGATGTAATTTCTCCTCAACCCGACCTTTTTGGGAGAGCAATCCATCAATTATCTGTCTTCGCTGTTGAATATTAGTCGATAAAGCAGCGATTTCTTGGCGATAGTCGGTCAAAGTCCCAATCTTTTGATTAATATTTGCTAACTCCTGATTTATCTTTTGGCGATCCTCATTTCGCAGCTGTAATCTTTGCTCAATGTCAGCGATTTTAGCGGCTATTTCTGGATAATTTTTTTCTGCTTGTTGCCAGTCTTGATACTGTAATCTTACCCCCTGTAATTGTCGGATCAGATTTTGAATATTCTGATGTTCACTGCGATCATAATTTAAGTTTTGAATAAGCTTTTCTAAGCGTTCAATTTCCTGTTTAATTGGGGAATTTTGACCTAGTTCTTGCTTCTCTTGTTCTAGTCTAGCTAATTGATTAATTAAATTAGGTTTCTCAGCCTTGATATTAGCTAAACGACGGTTTGCTTGCTTAAGTTCTGATTCTTGAATTTCTGCCCAACGCCATCTTTTTTCTTCTCCTCTGACTAAAGCATGACTTTGTTCATCATAGTTTAAGAAGGCGATTTCTTGATTGACAATTTGCAATTCTTGCTGTAGTTCTAAGGCATAATTACCACTGCTTAAAAGTGCTTCTAACTGGACGAGTATCTCCTCGGTTTTCTCTAGTTCTATTTCCTTTTCTTCAATAGTTTCTAACTTGACTTCCAACTGCACATATTTTTGTTGTAGATTCAATCTTGCTGGCAATTCTTGTTTAATTTGGGCTAATTCCTCCCCTAAACGTTTTAAATCTCGATCGCAGTCTGCCATCTGTTCCTGTAGGGACCAAATTTGCTCTTGAATTTGTTCTTGATGTTGATGGGTTTTCCTGATTACCTGATGACGGTGATGACTGTCTAAATTCTGTTCACATAAAGGACAAACCGAATCGGGAATATTCAATTTTTCCAATTTATCAGTTAACTCTAAAAGTTGTTCTTCATATCTTTTCTGTTGCTCCAATAAACTTTTTTTATCCACTTGTTTAACGGTTTCCTTTTCTTCCACTCGTTCACAATAGGTTTGTTTTTTGTCTAGTTCCTTAATCCGTTTGGCTAAATTGAGAGCCTCCTCTCTTAGTAGAGGAATACGAGCGATTTCTGTCTCTAATTGTTGCCGATTTCTTTGCAGTTGTTCCCGACGAGCATTAATCCTGGCTTTTTCCCGTTCCAACTGCATATTTAGATCAGCTTTTCGGCTATTTAAAGGAGCATATTTTAAAGCTAATCTATCCAATTCCTGAAGACGTTGACGATGATAATTTAACTTCTCCAATGCTGCTTGAATATCCCCCGCTTGCTCGATAATTTTTTGAGTTTCTTGTTCCTGTCTTCCCAATTCTTCTAAACGAGCGCTCGTTTGTTGGATGGGAAGGGTAAATTCGTTAATTTTTTGCTGTAATTTCTGTTCTAATTGTTGTTTATCATACTGGGCCTGTTGCCAAGCTTGCAATTGACTTGACAAACTTGCCTCTTTCTGGTCTAAATTGATTAGGCGCTCGTGTGCGGTAATAATGTCATTTTTGCGATGAAGAATAGTACTTATTTGATTTAATTGATTATCTAGACTAACTTTTTCCCGGTCTAATCTCTCGATTTCCGCTAATAAAGCTCGCTCCTGTTCTCGTTGCCACTGCAGCTGTTTTTCCCAATTCTGACGCTGATTTTCTTCCCCTTGCAGTTGCTGTAAACGCCGATTATTTACCTCTTGTTCTTGATTAATTTGGTTAATTTGGGTGCTTAACTCTTGCAGGTGTTCCCGATAAGAATTTTTCTCCTGAAGACGGAGTTTTATCGTTTCTACTTGCTGCTCGATCTGGAGGGACTGTCCATCAAATTGTTTCGATATTTCCTTGGCTTTATTTGCTAAAATTTCATAGCGATCAAGCTGTAATAATTCTGCTAAAATCTGTTTACGACCACTAGGAGGCTGTTTCATAAACTCGTCCGCTTGTCCCTGTCGTAAATAAGCAGAATTAATGAAAGTTTTATGGTCTATTTTTAGATAAGTATTAATCTGTGCTTGGGTATCTTTAATACTTTTACCCGATAAAGGACGAAAACTTTGATCATTAATCACCTGAAAATCTAAACCAGAAGCTTTTCCCCCCCGGTGACGACTACGGATAATTTTATAGATTTCTCCCCCATAACTAAACTCGAAATCTACCCGCGCATAATCGCTGCCCGCATGAATCACATCATCAGCAATCGAGACGCGACTTTCTCCCCAAATTGCCCAAGTAATTGCTTCGAGTAAAGAGGATTTTCCCGCACCATTGGCACCACAAATACAGGCAGTATGTAATCCGCGAAAATCTAGCACTGCCTCGCGATAACTGAGAAAATTTTTTAGGGTTAATTGTAGGGGAATCATAAGTTGGGGAGATGGTGAGTGGGGAAGTGGGGAGATGGGGAGATGGTGAGTGGGGAAGTGGGGAGATGGGGAGATGGTGAGTGGGGAAGTGGGGAGAATGCAGTATAAGTTAGAAATTAATCAGAGGATAAAAAACTGGGGAAAAGATAGCTTCAGCGCAATACATCTGGGTGAATCTATTCGGTATCAATAACTCCCTCCTGCAATAACCTCTGATCAAAGCTTAACTGAAATCCAGCCGGGGGCAAATGCGCTTTTTTCTGTTCCCCAGAATTCCCCTCACCATTAGGGATTAAGTAAGTCTTGCGGCTGAAGGATGATGATATTAGGAAGGGGAACAAAGTCATCAGGATTAAAGGTTAATAAATGAGTGATACTATGAGCTTTCATAACAGCCAGAAGCCTAATATCGTGAGTCCTTTTTCCCTTGATGTTATAGTCAGTGACTAATTGAAACCAAAGGGTAAATATCTCTGGCGTTTCTTCGAGGACAGTGAATCTGGTTAGAAATTGATTGATTTGATTTTTAGTTCTTTCAGGAGTCCAGCCTAACCCATTAACCTCAGTAGGACGGGTGGCAACTACCCAAAACTCAATGATAATTTGTGAGGTCAAGCAGCATTTATGTCCTTGCTCTATTAAGATATAGGTCGCATCTCTTGCTAAGGCATAATTAGCGGAAATTCGGTCACTCAGCCTCAGGAAAATATTGGTATCAAATAGATAGTTAGCCATCAGTCATAGATAGTTTCACGCCCTAAGGCTTCATCAGGTAATCCCGGGGTATCCTTGGGTTGACTTTCCAGAAATTTTAGCCAATCTTCTGCTTTTTCTTGGGAGGTCATCTCTTCAATTTTTGGCGAAGTTATCTGAGTTAGAAATTGGCTGAAGTTTAAGACTTCTTGTTGTTTTTCTAAAGGAAGTTTTCGCAAGTTTTCGATAACGGCTTGTTCAATATTCATCAAAATTCAGCTTGTCGATTAATCGGCGTACTAAAAAGCATCAATCTCTTCAATACCTGCCGTTTCCCCATTATATCACCCCCCGCTCTGGCACTGACCAAATCCCCCCACTTGGCTGCGATATTATTCCTACGCAAGTCCCTAACCGCTCAGGGTCCCTCGATTTGCTACTCTAAAGGAAAGATAACCGATTCTTAAAACCAAATCTATGAGCATTCCCGAAATTAGCGTCCATGAACTCGCTCTCCGTTTAGCCGATCATGATCCTAATTTACAACTTATTGATGTGCGCGAACCGGAGGAAGTTGCCATGGCATCTGTGGCCAATTTTACCATTTTACCCTTGAGTCAATACCAAGAATGGTCGCCCACTATTGCCAGCCAATTCAACCCCCAAGCGGAAACCCTCGTTATCTGTCACCATGGCATGAGATCCCTACAGATGTGCCAATGGCTACAAAGTCAGGGTTTTACCAATGTTAAAAATATTAACGGCGGCATTGATGCTTATTCCCTCCTCGTCGATCCTAATATTCCCCGTTACTAATTTTGATCGCCCCCATCGGGAAAAGAGCGGGGTAAACTATCCCCCTTCTCCCCATTGATTACGGTCCTTCGGTTTGTCTTCTGCAATGTCTGTCTCTATAAGGAATGAAACCCTTATAGAGACAGACATTGCCGCGATTTTTGTCAATTGTTTTTGATCTAGAGCGAACTAATCAATTAAATCTCTGGCCAGATAAGGATATAGTCGATTTATGCCACCCGATCGAACCATCCCAAGTAACGAAGAACCTTGATGACTGACTACTGATAACTGATTACTGATAACTGACTACTGATAACTGATTACTGATAACTGATAACTGAATAAGCGTTATACTGTCTAGAAAAATGTTATAAATCTTTTGTTAAGATTATTCCCCTATGTCCGCTAGAACCCATCTCAGCGATCGCTATCAACATATCTTAAAGGCGACAATCCAACATTATATCGCCACAGCCGAACCGGTTGGCTCGAAAACTCTGCTAGAGGAGTACAAATTTACTGTTAGTTCCGCCACGATTCGCAATGCTCTCGGTAAACTGGAAAAAGAAGGTTTACTCTATCAACCCCACACTTCCTCCGGACGCATTCCCTCCGATTGGGGTTATCGTCTCTACGTCGATGAGTTAATGACTCCCGATGACCGTATCGGCGAAAAAATCGGCTATTATCTGCATCAAAACGCTAAATCTCCCGCTTGGAGTCTCGAAAGTCTGCTGCAACGGGCCACCCAGTTTTTAGCTGGTTTAAGCGGTTATATCGCTATCGTTACCCTTCCCCACACCCTCACTAATACCCTGCGTCATCTGCAATTAATCCCCGTCTCGAACCGGCAGATTATGTTAATTATTGTTACAGATAGTTTACAAACACGCTCAGTTATGATAGAAATTCCTGAGTCTATGGCAACGGACAAGAAGGATGGATTAGCAGAAGAATTACAAATCCTGTCTAATTTTCTCGGGGAAAAATTAAAGGGTTATTGCTTGGCAGATTTAATTAACCTCGATTGGCAGCAAATCGAGCGAGAATTTACCCGTTATACCCATTTTCTCCAACAATTAAGCCAAGAAATCAGCGCTAGTCTCCAATCCACTGCCACCCCGGAGATTATCGTCCATGGTGTCGCTGAAGTCATTCGACAGCCAGAATTCGCCCAATGGCAACAAGTACAAATGTTACTGCATCTATTGGAAGCAGAACAGGATCGCCTTTTACCCCTGATTTTACAAAGACCAGAACTAGAAAAATCAGCTAAAAAAGTCAAAATCACCATTGGTTCCGAAAATCCTCTGGAATCCATGCGCCCTTGTACTCTTATCTCCGCTTTTTATAAACAGGGAGATACTCCCGTCGGTAGTGTCGGCATTATCGGACCGACGCGAATGTTATACGAAAATACTATTCCCCTAGTGGAATCCACCGCTAACTATCTCAGCGAGGCTATAAGTAAGTAGATATCCCCCGCAAAGGTTCGGGAATAGGACAATCGACAGTAAACTCTAAAATTGTCTCACCATCCCCCAAATAGCCAGAATTGGCAAAACAGAGCAACATCCGCACCAGCGCCACCCACACCTCTGCATCAAACTCCCAATCCTGTCCCCGACGCGCTCCACAGGCGATCGATTTTAGCGCCCAAAAATAACTATTTCTCACCACCGAACCGCCTTTTTTATAAACTGGCACATCTTCATGGTGAATATAAAGAATATCATCTTTAGCGATCGCTCTCATCGGTGGCTAGGAAAGTTATAGGAATTTTCAGCTTACCGTCTAGAGAATAACACCCTATAGGAAATTTTGGGCGCATCCCCTGCACCCCTACCATTTTTAATAACTTCTGTTGATCACCACAAATAGGAAATGTCGTCTTTCTAGTTGAGGCACAAAAAGCTATAATTCTACCTTAAACCCTCATTTTTTATCCCTAGAGCGATCGAGTTTTCCTGATTATTATTCAGCTATGACCACCGATACTATCACCAATCCCTCACCCAAAAAACTCTGGTTAGCAGCCCTTAAACCACCAATGTATAGTGTGGCGATTATACCGATTATTTTGGGAACAGCGATCGCTTATCAGGAAACAGGTGGATTTTCTCTGCCGATTTTTGCCACTTTTATCCTCTCAGCTATTTTAATTCTCGCTTGGTTAAATCTCAGTAATGATGTTTTTGATGCCGATACTGGGATCGATGTTAATAAGGCACATTCGATCGTTAATTTAACTGGCAATAAATCTTTAATTTTCTGGCTCAGTAATCTTTTTCTATTAGTCGGTATTACTGGCATTTTTGCTATTAGTTATTGGCGAGGTGATTGGACTATCCTAGAATTAATCGCCCTCTGCTGTTTTTTGGGCTATACCTATCAAGGGCCTCCCTTCCGTCTCGGTTATCAAGGATTAGGGGAAATTATCTGTTTCTTTACTTTTGGACCCTTGGCGATTGCCGCTGCCTACTATTCCCAAGTTGGTGCTTTTTCTGTCTCTAGTCTAGCGGCTTCAATTATTATCGGGATTACCACTTCTATCATCCTTTTTTGTTCCCATTTCCATCAAGTTGCCGATGATCTCAAAGCGGGTAAAAAATCACCTATTGCTCGTTTAGGTACTTTAAAAGGTTCTAAAGTTTTAACGGTGGTGACGGTTCTCGTTTACGTTTTAACGGTAGTTTTTGTCCTGCTGCAAGTTTATCCTCCTCTCACCCTTTTAATCTTCCTTAGTCTCCCTTTCGCTTGGCAATTAGTCCACCACGTTAACCAAAATCACGATCAACCTCAGCTAGTCAGTAACTGCAAGTTTATAGCGGTTAATCTTCACTTTTTTAGTGGCATTCTCTTCTCCCTTGGCTATTTCCTTGCTTCCCGTTGATCAACCCGATTTTTTTTCTTAAACCCCTTTATCAGTTATCAGTTATCAGTTATCAGTTATTAGTTTTGAGTTTTAAGTTCACTGATTACTGTTTACTGATCACTGATGACTGTACCCGATCGAGTTTGCACCGATTAACGGAAAAGTGACAGAATAGGGAGATAGATCGCCACAAATAAAGGTTAGCATGAGTGAACAACCCCTCGGATCGGTTATTCAAGGTTCCCTGAGTGAAGGTTTAGAAATCCGTCTTTATCCGGATATTTCCGTGGAGGATATGCGCGTCGGTAAATTTTTAGTGGTGCAAGGCACTCGCTCGCGTTTTTTCTGTCTCCTCACCGATGTCTCCCTGGGTAACTCCAGTCCCCGGATTATCGCGAATCCTCCCCATCCCGATGATAGTTTTATGCGGGATGTTTTAGCGGGTAGCGGTACTTATGGTACTATTGAACTATCACCTATGCTCATGTTTACTCCGACTGGAGGTAATTCCCCGGCAGTTTCCGACACTTCCTTAGGCTCTTTTCAACCCCAAACCAGCGCCGATTTAGAATTACTGCCAGTTAAAACTATTCCCGCGCATTTTAGCCAAGTTTATGAAGCTTGTGAGCAGGATTTTCGCATGGTTTTCGGTTGGGAAGATGATCCCACCAGAAAGAATTTTGCTATTGGTCAACCCCTTGACATGGACGTGCCAATATGTATTAATCTTGATCGCTTTGTGGAACGTAGTAACGGCGTTTTTGGCAAATCCGGGACGGGAAAATCCTTTTTAACCAGGCTCTTAATTTCGGGTATTATTCGCAAACA
Organism: Microcystis sp. M169S2; assembly: GCF_020245865.1. NCBI lineage: Bacteria > Bacillati > Cyanobacteriota > Cyanophyceae > Chroococcales > Microcystaceae > Microcystis > Microcystis sp. M169S2. Next base: position 23,300 of record NZ_JADBUB010000091.1, on the reverse strand, counting down.
AGCAGGGGTTAACCTCATGTTTGATATGCACTCGGAATACGGTTGGGAAGCGATGAAAGAAGGGAAGGAGGTTTCTACGGTGAAAGGATTATGTCAATTATTCCCCGGACAGGTAGAAATTTATACCCTCGATCCCGATTCTACCAAACGCCGGGGAGTAAGAGGAGCGCAGGAATTATTCTTAAGTTATAATCAGATTGAAATCGAGGATATTCGTTTAATCGGTCGGGAATTAGGCATCTCGGAAGCTAGTTTAGATAATGCCAATATTCTCTATAACGAGTATGGAGAATCTTGGATTACTCAGTTATTGAATATGAGTAACGAGGATATTAAAATCTTCTGTACCGAAAAACAGGGCCATGCGGGATCAATCATGTCCCTCCAGAGAAAATTAATGCGTCTAGATAGTTTGAAATATTTAAGAAGTTCTTGTCCCCACAATTATATCGATCAGGTGTTGCAAGCTTTAGATGCAGGTAAGCACGTCGTCATTGAATTTGGCTCCCAAAGTAATATGCTTTCCTATATGTTAGCCACCAATATGATCACCCGTCGGATTCATGCTAATTATGTTAAAAAAGCTGAATATTTTTTACAAACTAAAAACCCCGTTGATCGGCCGCAACAGTTAGTGATTACCATTGAAGAAGCTCATCGATTTCTCGATTCTGCCGTGGTGCATCAAACTATTTTTGGAACTATCGCCAGGGAGATGCGAAAATACTTTGTTACTCTCTTAATTGTCGATCAAAGACCTTCAGGAATTGATAACGAAGTTATGTCTCAGGTAGGGACGAGAATCACCTGTTTATTAAACGATGAAAAGGACATCGAAGCCATATTTACTGGTGTTTCTGGAGGGGGAAGTTTGCGATCAGTGTTAGCGAAATTAGACTCAAAACAACAGGCTTTAGTTTTAGGTCATGCAGTCCCCATGCCGGTAGTAATTCGTACTCGCGCCTACGATCAAAAATTCTATACTGAAATAGGTGCGACCGACTGGCGAGAATTACCCGATGAGGAAGTTTTGGCGGCGGCCAAAATTGCCAAAGCTGATCTAGGATTTTAGAAAAATTAATTTTTGATTGTAGAATAGAGTTGGGTTATTTTTACTGAGAAGAAACCCTAGATGAAAACTGGTTTCCCTAACTATGCAACAAGGTGATTTAATCGAGATCGAGATTACCGACCTCAACCATACGGGCGAAGGTGTGGGAAAATACCGAGGACAGGTGATTTTTGTGCCAGATACGGTCATTGGCGATCGCATTCAAACTCGCATCACCTATATCAAAAAAAGTCATGCGATCGGCAAACTACAAACTATTCTCCAAGCATCTCCCCATCGTATCCGGCCCCGCTGCATCGTTGCCGATAAATGTGGTGGCTGTCAATGGCAACACATCGAGGATCAATTTCAGCTTCAGGTCAAAAAAGAGCAAGTACAAGAGGTATTAACCAGAATTGGTGGTTTTACCGATCCTTTGGTTTATCCTCCCCTCACCGGTAATTCTCCCCTCGCTTATCGCAATAAAGCTACCTATCCCCTCGGATTTTCCCCCACCGGCAATGTGCAAGCAGGTTATTATCGTCGCGGCAGCCATCATCTGATTAATCTCAATCAATGTCCGATTCAAGATCAGGCTTTAAATCCGTTTCTAGCAGAGATAAAACAGGATATTCAGGAGCAAGGCTGGTCAATTTATGATGAAAAGACCCATCAAGGACAATTACGCCATTTATCCCTAAGAATTGGCCGCCACACCGGAGAAATTTTATTAACCCTGATTAGTACCGATAATAATTTACAGGGAATTGAGGCACAGGCGCAGCAATGGCTGGCAAAATACGCCAATTTAGTCGGTGTAACCCTGAATTATAACCCCGATCGAGGTAATGCTATTTTTGGCACTCAGACCACAACTATCGCCGGAAGGGACTATATTAACGAAAAGTTCGCCGGATTAACCTATCAATTGGCTGCCGATACCTTTTTTCAGATTAATACAGAGGCTGCTGAAGCCTTATTTGCGCTTATTTGCCAGAAATTAGAGCTTAAAGGTGAAGAAATTCTTATTGATGCCTACTGTGGTATCGGTACTTTTACTTTACCCCTTGCTAAACGGGTTAAAGAGGTGATTGGACTAGAATCCTATAGCTTTTCCCTCGATCGAGCCAAGATTAACGCCCAATTAAATAATATTACCAACACAACCTTTATTTTAGGGGCCGTAGAAAAAACTTTACCGCAACTGACAGTTAAACCCGACATTATTCTACTCGATCCGCCCCGCAAAGGTTGCGATCGCTCTGTCCTTGATAGCCTGTTACAGCTGCAAAGTCAACGCATTGTTTATATAAGTTGTCAAAGTGCAACTTTAGCCAGAGACTTGCAATATCTCTGTCAAACAGGCGATTATCAACTGCTAGAAGTGCAAACCGCCGATTTCTTTCCCCAAACTCCCCACGTCGAATGCGCTGCTTTTCTTAGACAAAAAAACACAAATATGGTAGGATGAAATAAGGGGAAAAACCCGACCCTTTAGCCGTTTATAGCTGAAAAGTCAACGGTTAAGGATAATAGCATATTAAGCCCCGTTCCAGTTAACTACTTTTTTGATTAACTACTCTCTCAAAGCTGCCTTGATTCTCGATTGGTGTGTAGATCAATCATAAAAATATCTAATCAATCTCAGAGACAGAAAAGGGACAAAATATGACTCATTAGGTATGGCAATCATCTAGATCGACGGTTAAGAGACCTTAATCTTTCTGTAAGAGAACAGTCATTTAATAAAAGCTAGAGGTAAAACGTGTGATTGCTATTTCACTGCCAACAAGCAAACGAAGCTGGAACACTATGAGTTTCGCTTCCACCTTGTATCTTTGTCCGATTTTAGATTTATTGACCGCTAGTATTCCCGAAGAATTAGAACCAGAAATTAGATTAGGATTGCAGGAAGCTTTAGTTAATGCCGCTAAACACGGCAATCATCTCGATCCCAGCAAAACCGTGGTCGTTCAATTTTCTAGCAGTAAAGACGAGTATTCTTGGGTAATTACCGACGAAGGTTGTGGATTTACGCCAGGTTGTCACCATCATGGCTGTAGTTGCGATTGTCCCAATTTTCCCCCCGAAGAAGCGGAAAATGGCCGAGGACTGTGTATGTTATATCAAATCTTCGACCAAGTTCACTGGAATCAAAAAGGAACCCAACTGAAACTTTGTAAACAAATTAAACAGGAACGCTGGTTTAATTAATGACCATGACCGTGAGAAGGACAGGGAGGAGCAGAAATCGAGCGATCGAGCCAGCCTGTAGCCTGTTGTAGCCGAGGAAGTGCTTCTTCTGGCTGATTATCTAATAAAAACACCAAAGCCGTCCCTAATTGTTCAGCGGCCCGAGCATTACGGTTGGACTTCAGACGATGCCAGTCAATCGGTGCGATCGCCAAACGTTCCGCCAAAATCCGCGCCAATTCCAAGGTAGATAGATCATCAATAGTCTGAGATGAGGAAGAGACAGGGGATGGAATCATAATCAAAAGGTTTCGTAAAACCGTAAAATCGTCTATAACTATAGTTTAGACGCAGGCAATCGGATCGAGTCCATGTCCTTAGAAGAAAACCCATACCCTAACGATGAATCGGCAGAATTTACCGAAGCGATTGAAGAAGTCGAAGCGGCGATCGCATCACTAAAAGACCGTTATCGACAGATCAACGAAGCAGAACAGCAAAAAAAAGACCTAGAAGCACAATTTAGCCAAATAGAACCCCAATGGCGCGAAAATCCCCTACCTGAACTAGAAAAGGAATTAGTACAAATTCGCGAACAGATTCAAGAATTAGAGGTAATTTTAGAAAGCAATTTACTTAAAGAAGGGGAATTAAAGCGCCTATTCTGGGAAGGAATCCGTCGCGGACTGCTGGGGGAAGTTTTTTGGCAAATTGTCCGCTTTGGTGGTATTGGAGTCTTACTGGGTTGGATTCTGCGATCCTGCAGTGGGTGATGAACTGGTATCTAAATTACTTGTTAAGACTGCACTGGGGAGGAGAGAAGGTAGGTTTTTTCAAGGATCGGTAAACAGTAATCAGTGAAAAGACAGGAGAAAACTGCCATTTAATCATGCTCACTTAATACCGCTCACTGAAAAATCGCCTATCTCCCCATCTCTCTATTTCGGTAAAATTCGGCCAATAGTGCGATTTTCCGGGGTAAAAGTCTCTTTAGCCACCCGTTGAATATCAGCTGCCGTGACAGCATTATAAGCATCTAATTGGGCGAATAAATTACGCCAATCGCCGGTTTTTACCTCGTATTCGATCAAGGATCGCGCCATGCCCATGTTAGAATCAAGACCTCTTAATAGGGCTGCCCGTAGTTGATTTTTAACCCGTTCTAATTCCTGTTCCGAAACCGGTTCATTTTTCAATCTTTCCAACTCCAAATTTAAACCCTGCGCTACTTCCTCCAGGCTGGCATTAGGAGCGCTCAGAGCATAGAATAACAGCAAATTCGGGTATTTATCTCCCGGAAAGCCGTTAAATCCCTGGGCAGCGAGGGCCAGTTGTTTGTCCTCCACTAAAGCTTTATACAGTCGCGAAGTTCTTCCTTCACTCATTAAAGTGGCGATAACCTCGTAAACCGCATGATCGGGATGATTGAGGGCGGGACGATGGTATCCTTCTAAATACCAAGGCTGCGAGGCTAATTTTAGGGTAATTTCCTTTGTTTTGGTTTGGTTCGGTTCCACTACCGTCACCTGTGGGGGTTTCGGTTTAGCGGGAAAACGACCAAAATAAACCTTAGCTAACTGTTTGACCTGTTCTGGGTCCACATCCCCGGCGATAGCTATGGTTAAATTACTGGCAGGATAAAATTTATCGAAAAAGTTTTGGATATCTGAGGGTTCCAGATTGCGAATATCTCGATCGTAGCCGATAACGGGACGTTTGTAGGGATGGACAGTATAAGCTTGATCGAGAAAAGCTTCGATTAATAGACCCAAGGGGCTATTATCCGTCCGCATCCGTCTTTCTTCCAGAATTACGTCTTTTTCTTTGTAAAATTCCCGTTGGAACACCGGTTCTAAAAATCGTTCCGATTCCAAAGACATCCACAATTCCAATTTATTCGACGGGAAACTGTAAAAATAGCTAGTTGCATCGCTGGAAGTGGTGGCATTTAAACCGACTCCTCCCTGAGTTTCGACAATTTGCCCGTATTCGTTGCGTTGGACGAATTTCTCGGACTCTGCCTTAGTTTTTTGAAATTCTTCCGTTAATTTAGCCACTTCTGCGCTTTTACCCGCTTTTTTGGCCGCTTGCAGTTCTTTATCTATAGCTTCAAGGCGATCGAGGACTTTTTTCTCGCTAAGATAATCGCTAGTACCGATGGTTTTTGTGCCTTTAAAGGCTAAATGTTCCAAAAAGTGGGCAACTCCTGTTTTACCGTCCGGTTCATCGGCACCTCCCACATCCGCATAGGTGACAAAGGAAATAACCGGGGCATCGCGATTTTCTAGGATAATGAATTTTATTCCGTTATCGAGGCTAAATTCGGTAATTTTTTGTTGAAATTGCTTAAGGTAGGGGGTAATCGATTGTACATCGGCTGGTTCCTCTTTCGCTTGGGCAAGAAGGGGTGAGAAACTCCCAAAACCCCAAAACACAAGAAAAGCGACCCAAAAGCCGATTACAGCCCGATAATAGGGGTTATTTTTAATGATCATAGATAGTTTTATCAGGTATCGTGGGAGCGAGAGATCGATCGCTCTGTTCGATCTTAGCAGTCGATTGTTAGGAGAGGGGGAGTGGGAATTGTGAATTATAAATTATGAATTGGGAAGTGGGGAAGTGGGGAAGTGGGGAAGTGGGGAAGTGGGGAGAATAAATAAAAGCAATCTCCTGACTCCTATCTCCTATCTCCTAACTTTTAGACAAAAAATCTCTCCCTAAAGAGGAGAGAAGTCAAAAAAGCACGAATAACAATGGGGGGGAGGCGATTTTTATAGGTCGCCACCACGAAAAGCTAGTAGGAAAATGACAAAGGGGCCAGCTAACATGATTAGCGCCACGAAGGTGAGTTGAAAAATGGGTTCTAAATTGAGAGCCGCAAATAATTCCATGATGTCTCCTAACCTGTTTACAATGATTTAAAAGGCTAATCTGGTCAAAACCATTGTCTCTGGTCAAAACCATTGTCTATCATACAGGGGATGATTCGCTGGTTTTCCTGATTCGATACAAAAATACATAAAGTTTTGTTGCAATTCTGAATTTTCCCGCTTTCTTATTTCCTTCCCACCGAGGGACTATCTCAATGTTCAACTCTCTGACCACATCTCCCGACTCGTTAACCCAGATTTATACTGGTTTTCAGGCACTCTCGGATCCCCTACGGCTGCAAATTTTGCAACTGTTGCGACATCAGGAATTATGCGTCTGTGAATTGCGCGATCATCTCGATATCGCCCAATCTAAATTATCTTTTCACCTAAAAACGCTAAAAGAAGCTAATTTAGTCCGCAGTCGTCAAGAGGGTCGTTGGATCTACTACAGCCTAAATCTATCTCAATTTCTTCTCCTAGAAGAATATCTATCCGAATATCGTCGTTTTGCCGCCCTTGTCCCCGCTCGTTTCTGCGAGGAAAATCAGTAACCAATCAAGATTTTTAGAAATATTAAAGCTTTATAACTAGCTTTTCCTCTTGACATATCAACTTTTTTTGAAATAATAAAGGTGGATTACCCAATCTCCCATTATTCTCTTTCCACCTTTGTGCGATGACTAATCAAATCAATCCTAAAGCCGCCAAAGCTGGCGGTAGCCTTAGTATTTTTGAAAAATACCTTACCCTTTGGGTTATTTTCTGTATTTTGGCGGGAATTGCCCTCGGTCGGTCATTTCCGGACGTAGCGCGGACTTTAGATGCCATGAGTATCTATAACGTTTCTATTCCGATCGCCATCTGTCTTTTCTTCATGATGTATCCGATCATGGTTAAGATCGACTTTTCTCAGGCTCTCCGGGCTGCCCGTACTCCCAAACCAGTTATTTTAACTTTAGTGGTTAATTGGCTGATCAAACCCTTTACCATGGTGGCGCTGGCTCAATTTTTTCTCGGCTGGCTGTTTCTGCCTTGGTTGAGTCAAACGGAGATTATCCGAGGACAGACGGTAAGTTTAGCTAGTTCCTACACTGCTGGAGCTATTTTACTAGGAATTGCTCCCTGTACGGCTATGGTCTTGATGTGGGGCTATCTTTCCTACAGTAACCAGGGTCATACCCTAATTATGGTAGCAGTCAATTCCCTAGCGATGCTTTTTCTCTACGCTCCTCTAGGTAAATGGTTGCTGGCAGCTAATAATTTTGTAGTCCCCTGGCAGACCATTGTTTTTTCTGTGTTAATCTACGTTGGTTTACCGCTTATTGCTGGTATCTATAGCCGTCACTGGATTTTTAAACATAAAGGACGCGCCTGGTTTGAATCGCGTTTTCTTCACTATCTCAGTCCTGTGGCAATCACTGCCTTATTGTTAACCTTAATCCTCCTCTTTGCTTTCAAAGGCGATTTAATTGTTAGTAATCCCCTGCATATTTTCCTGATTGCTATTCCCCTGTTTATTCAAACTAATCTGATTTTTTTACTTAGTTATGTGGCCGCTCTCAAACTCAATTTAGTTTACGAAGATGCCGCTCCCGCTGCTTTAATTGGTGCTAGTAATCATTTTGAGGTAGCGATCGCCACTGCGGTGATGTTATTCGGATTGAATTCGGGGGCTGCTTTAGCGACAGTAGTGGGGGTATTGATTGAAGTACCTGTGATGTTAATGTTGGTAGAATTCTGTAAAAAAACCGCCTTTTGGTTTCCCAGAGATCCAGAAAAAGCCACCCTTCTTGATCCTCGTTGCTTGAGTTCTTATAAATAATTATTCACCATGATCCAATCGACTCACAAACCGAGAATTCTTTTCCTGTATGGTTCTTTACGGCCACGTTCCTACAGTCGTTTATTAGCAGAAGAAGCTGCCAGAATTATCACTGAATATGGGGCAGAAGTGCGCTTTTTTGATCCGCGTGAATTGCCGATTTATGGCAGTGTTCCCGATACTCATGCCAAGGTGCAAGAATTACGAGAATTAAGTCAATGGTCTGAGGGTCAAGTCTGGTCATCTCCCGAACTTCACGGCAATATTAGCGGCATTATCAAAAACCAAATTGATTGGATTCCCTTAAGTATTGGTGCGGTTAGACCTACTCAAGGACGCACTTTAGCAGTCATGCAAGTAAGCGGAGGTTCCCAATCTTTTAACGCGGTTAATACTCTGCGAATTCTTGGTCGTTGGATGCGAATGTTTACTATTCCCAATCAGTCTTCGGTGGCTAAAGCTTATCAAGAGTTTCACGAGGATGGCACGATGAAAGATTCCCCCTATCGAGATCGAGTTATTGATGTAATGGAGGAACTTTATAAGTTTACCATTCTCCTGCGGGATCAGGTAGATTATCTGACTGATCGCTATAGTGAAAGGAAAGAAAAAGCCGCCCAAGAAATAGCCACAATTGCCCATAAAGCTATTAATTAAATCAATTTCTAGGAGTTAAAATCATGAAAAAAGTCATGTTTGCCTGTAGAAAAAATTCCTGTCGTTCCCAAATCGCCGAAGGTTTCGCTAAAACTTTAGGTGCGGGTAAAATTGCTGTCACCAGTTCCGGATTAGAAGCGGCCAAAGTTCACCCCGGAGCAATCGCAGTTATGGGGGAAATTGGTATCGATATTACCGACCAAACTTCTAAACCAATTAGGGATTTTAATCCCGAAGATTATGATGCCGTTATCTCCCTATGTGGTTGCGGTGTCAATCTGCCGGAAGGATGGGTTTTACAGGAAATTTTCGAGGATTGGTTAATTGATGATCCCGATGGTCAACCCATCGAAACTTTTCGCCGAGTTCGCGATGAAATTAAGGATAAAGTTATTGGATTAATCGAGCAGTTAAGTTAATTTTCCCAAAAAATTTTCGGCTCTTCTCTCTGTCCTTTGTGTCTCTGTGGTTTCTCCCCAAGAGGATCTTTTTTCTAGCCTATCCCTTGGGGGAGAAAAATAATAAGGGGAACCACAGTTGATGAAGAATATCTTCATTAATTCGACGCACGGCTAACCATTCCAACATATTGGAACGATGGCAGGTAGCCACTGCGATGGCACTGATGTCATCTTCTTCCGCTGCCGTCAAAACTTCTAATACAGGTGTTCCTTGTCGCACTTGGCTCTGTACTTGCAAACCGAGTTTTTCTAGTCGCACTTGCACCGATTCTAATTCCCGACGGGCATCATTTAAACGAGATTCGGTGACACTGGGATCGCGACTGATATTTTCCACTACCCGGACGAGGAGACATTGCTCAAAAGAACCGGGGGCGCGGGTTTGGGCGTATTTTTCCATCTGTTCAATTAGATAAATCGCGTCGGGACTGCCATCGTAGGGAATTAATAAATGTTTCCAGAGATGCTGACAGCGCAGGGCCAATTCATCGCGAGTATAAACTGATAATAATTGCGGTCGGAAAATCAGCAGCGGAATATCGGTCATACCTGCGATCGCTAAACTGGTACTACCGAATAATTTTTCTTGGACGGCACCGCGCATGGGATTGCCCATCAAAATCACGTCAATAGAGTGATGCGCGAGGATTTCCCGCACGGCATCCACGGGACGACGGTTAGAGATTTCGACAATAACTGTCATGCCGTCGGGAATATTTGCTAAAGCTGGGGATAATTTTTCTTTAGCCGCGTCAATTTTTCCTTGATCTACGGCAGCTAGGGTGGGTTGTTCCCAAACCGGAATACTGTGGAGGAAGATAACTTGTTTTAAGCCGCTCAGGGCTAAGTGTGGCACACAATGGACAAGACGATGGAGACCATCGAAAAGATCTGTACAGATCAAAGCGCGCTCGAACATAAATTAACCCCTAGCAATTCGGTTATTCTTCCCTAAGAATAGCTAAAAAGGTGAAGAAATGCGCCCCGCATCCCTAGCTCGTTTCCGGAGAAACCCAGCCGGAGAAAGAGGTCGCCCGAAGGGGTGAAATGAGTTACTGGGGGGCCCAGGGATTAGAATCTAGACCCCACTGGTGTTTGAGAAAAGCTTTGTACATATTTTCTCTGACCATCATTTGTTCGTAGAGCTTGATCAGGAAGTCCTGCGCTTGCTCCTGACTCATTTTTTCTACCTGAGTCTGAAAAGAACGAATGTTGAACTGTTGTTCTAAGGAAAGTTCGATCGGTTGAGACATGGTGTTCCTCCTCGATGAAGACAGTGGTTGATCACAAGCGAGATGGGTGATTGGTATCACCTCTTTTCTTTAACTAATGTAACAAATACTTGACAAAGTGTCAATGTATCTGTAGAGAGGGTTTTGCTTTCTCCTTCCTGTTAGCTAGGATACCCCGCCGCCAAAAGCAAAGAAGCATACAATGATACATTTAGCAAGAGTTTTCATAAAATTTTGCTTACTGTGAACAAATACTTAAGTAGTTATACTTAGGCAGCCCAGAGCGAGAGAAAATATTTGACAAATTGTGTAAACATTCTGTAATAATCGAAGAGAGCGACATAAATCGGGTAAGTTGAATGATTAGGCCTGTTAAAAGCTAAAAACGTAACCCCTAGATTCCGTCCCTCTCGTTGAAATCGTTAAGGATAGTCAAAATTGACGGCCACAGCCGCTATCGTGCAGAAACTACAAGCTTATCGCTGGGGAAAATTCTCCCTAGCTCTGTTTGCCTTAAAAAAATCAGGATACAGGCACGGAATGTCGCACAAGTTTTTACATCAACCTATACTTGGAGGAATCCATCATGTCCGTTCGTCTATACGTTGGTAATTTGCCCAAAGAATCCGTCGAGCGCGAAAAATTACAGGCGCTTTTTGCCGATGAAGGGGATACGATCACCACTAAAGTCATCAAAGATCGCAAAACTGGCAAATGTCGCGGTTTTGCCTTCGTTACCGTCCCTAGCGATGAACTAGCTGACCAGTTTATCGAAAAATACAACGGTCAATCCTTCATGGAAAACCCGATCAAAATCGAGAAAGCTCTCCCCCGCAGCAAGGGAGGTAAAGAAGAAGGAGAAGAAGCAGAAGGCACGGAGGCCAGCGTAGAAACCCCGGAAAAAGTCGAAAGACCGACTCCGAAACCGACGACGGCAGCACCGCGCAAATCCAGTAGTGGTGGTGGCGGCGGCAAAAAACGCAAGGCTGAACGGGGTGGCAATAATGCCCCGAAAGTTACCAGCGATGGTGACGCTTTACAGCCAGATCCCCGTTGGGCCAATGAATTGGCTAAACTCAAGGAAATGTTAGCAGCTCAGGCCACTAATCCCTAATTCCATTGACAAGAGGGCAAGGGATAGCCGATAACTAAGAGGTTCAAAATATCGCTTTTAGGAATGTGCATCATGACAGCAATCGATCCGGTCATTCTTATGAAACAGGAGGTCGGTAAGGCCGCCGCTAATCTAGTTCAATCTAATTCAGTCGTGGGATTGGGAACTGGTTCAACGACGGCCTACGCGATCGAGTATCTGGGCGCTAGACTGCAAAGCGGGGAAATCAGCAATATTGTCGGGGTTCCTACTTCTTTTCAAGCGCAAGTTTTGGCTAGGAAGTACGGAATTCCCCTCACTACCCTCGATGTCATCGCCAAGATGGATATCGCTATCGATGGGGCCGATGAGGTGGATCCCCAGAAAAACCTGATTAAAGGCGGCGGTGCTGCCCATACTCAGGAGAAAATTGTCGATAGTCTCGCCGATATTTTTGTCGTGGTAGTGGATGGCAATAAGCTGGTGGATAAGTTGGGATCGACTTTTCTTTTGCCGGTGGAAGTGTTACCCATGGCCATGACTCCAGTGATGCTGAAATTAGAGGCCCTCGGTGGTAAACCTTCCCTGCGCATGGGAGTGAAAAAAGCTGGCCCCGTGGTGACAGATCAAGGCAATTTAGTTATCGATGTTAAATTTGATAGTATCGATGATCCGGCTGATTTGGAAAGAACTATTAATAATATGCCGGGGGTTTTAGAAAATGGTTTATTTGTCGGGGTTGCTGATCTGATTCTCGTCGGTGAAATTATCGACGGTAAGCCGGTAGTCCGCGAGATTAGGTAGGATTAATTATTCTTAATCTAATAGTGAAACAGGCCGCAGGCCTGTTTTATTATTATGGGTGCATACAGACAAAGAGACAAATAAAGAGAGGCTATAGGCTAATAAAAAATCTGTCCCTTTTTGACAGAAAATATCTGGGAAGATTGCCACCAGCGAGACTCAAAAGAACTGAGATGAGTCGTGGTAATTAAAGTTTGAAAACGGTCTTCGATCGCATCTAATAATTGATTTTGTCGCTCGATATCTAATTCCGCTAAAACATCATCGAGGAGTAGTAGGGGAGGTTCCCCGATAATCTGCTCTAATAACTGTAATTCCGCTAATTTCAAGGCTAAAACTAAGGTTCTTTGTTGTCCTTGGGAACCGTAGGATTTAGCGGGGTTTTGGTTAATTAAAAAATCCACTTCATCCCGGTGGGGACCGACTACCGATGTCCCTAGTTGTTTCTCTGCCAAACGACGGGTTTCAATCTTATCTAAAAAAGCCCTTTGTACCCCATGGACATCATCTTCTACCCAAGGCACATTGGGAATATATTGTAATTCTAAAAGTTCGGTTTTTCCGCTAATACTTTCGTGCCATTTTTGGGCTAAAGGAATTAATCTTTGCAGGACTCGCGCCCTTCTTCTCGTTACTCTTGAACCAGTTTCTGCTAGTTGTAAATCCCAGAGTTTTAGTTGGGATAAATCTCCATAAACTTTTCCCTCTAATTCCTGTTTACGAATCTCTTTTAAGAGGGCATTTCTTTGTCGTAAAACCTGATTATATTGCTGTAGAATATGAACGTATAGGGGTTCTAATTGAATTAATAAAGTATCTAACCAATCTCGGCGAGCTTCCGGACCACCGCGCACTAAATCCAAATCGAGACTAGAAAATTGCACCGCATTAATCACGCCCAAAAAATCGAGATGACGGCGCAGGGGTTGACGGTCACGGATCACGGTACGACGACCGGAAGAACGGAGAATTAAACTTAATTCTGATGCGCCATAAAGACGATTAACTCGAGCAAAAATCCTCGCCTCTGAGTCCGATTCTAGCACCAGATCCCGATCCTTGCTGACTCGATGGCTCTTGAGAGTCGCCAAAAGTTCGATCGCTTCTAGTAAATTGGATTTTCCCTGAGCATTATTGCCCAATAATATTGTTTTTTTGGACTCGAATTTTAGCACCTGTTCGGCATAATTTCTAAAACTGTGAAGGTGCAGGTGTTCTAGATACATTGCAAGTTGGGGGTTGGGGAATTATGAATTATCAATTATGAATTATGAATTATGAAGTGGGGATAATAAATAAAATAATCTCCTGAATACTGAATACTGACTCCTGACTCCTGATCACTGACAATGGCAGCGGTTGAGGGTTAAGTGAATTTGGTATAATTCCCCTTGACAATCACTATTTTATAGTAGCTTTTGCTTTGAAAATCCCTTTTTTGTCTTTAAAACAGATTGAAAGTCTGTATAAGCTGGCTTTGATTGCTATACTCGCTTTTGATGCTTCTGTCTCTCTCGCAGGACAATTTCCCGATGGCAGAGTATTTTTTGAGAGTTCCCCCACTCTGGTTAATTTCTTCGCTACTTTCCAATCCGTGCGTGCTTGGGGAGCAAAATACTATCTTACCATCGCTCTGCCGCCGTCTCTCGGGGCCCCCTTGGGCAAAGTAACCCTACAACAGCAGCCTAATATTCAAACTATTGCTTTTCTTGTTGATCAAACCTTTGCTTTTCTTGGCGATCGCAATCAGCGAGGCGAAAAATTAACCCTAAAATCCACTACTTTTGACCCCAATACTCAGACGATTACGGTCATTTTTGATCCTCCTGTCCCCCCTGGTAATACCGTTTCCATCGGTCTGAAACCAGTACGAAATCCCGATTATGCTGGTATCTATCAGTTTGGAATCACTGCTTATCCCCCCGGGGAAAATTCTCCAGGATTATATCTAGGTGTCGGACGTTTAGCAATTTATGATGCTGGCGATCGCTGGTAGGTCGTTCTGCGTCTAAAAACAGCAATCAGTCAGCAGTAAAAAGACATTAGTAAACCTCAGTTCCCTGACTTCGTTGTCCATTTGAAGTTAGGGATTAAGCGTTTGCTTGACCCAAATTCGGAATTGTTTTAATGCCATTGCACTACCGATTTTTTGACTATTTTGTAGCGTTTCTGGAATTTTTTCTATTAGATTAAATTGAGAAAATAGTCGGCTTTGGCAAGATTCAACATATTCTGATCCTTGCAAAACATTGATTTCCAGTCTCTCTCCATTATATCGCCACAATTCAGGAACACCCAATCGCTCATAATTATTAAATCGGGTTCGCTTAGTAATATCAATCTCAATTGCTAAATCGGGAGGGGGATCAATCGCCAGATCAAGTCGCGTTTTTCCCCGAATAGCGTTACAATTTTCGATATAAAAAGACTCATCTGGTTCTATTCCTTGATCCATTTGTTGATTTTTAAAGGTTGTTGATCCGGCGGGTTCATAGTCTAACCCTAATTCATCCAGGAGAACTTTAACCAAATCCCCGATTAAAACTTTGGTATTTTCATGAATAAAAAGAGGAGTCATTGCTTCTAAAGTTCCCTGACTATAAGATAGGCGAATTGACCGTCGATCTCCCAATTCGTCAAGAATTTTTTCATAATCTTGCCAAGTGAGTGAAGTTAACAACAGGCGGTCGCCTGGGGTAACAGTTAGTTGTTTTAATGCTAATAACATCAGAATTTGTCGCCTCAGTTGTTATGATTGGGCGGTTTAGTCAGTATTTAACTTTTTTCTACCTTAGATTATATTATAGCGTTTTTCAGTCTGCTGAGGTACAAAAGTTATGGGTTTTAGGCACTCATGCAAGAGGCAAAAGTCAAAAGGGAAGAAAAATATGTGTACCTCACTAGCTTAGGAAACGCTATATATAGCGTTTGCTGAAAATTACTGGAAGCCTTACTAGAAAACGGTTTTGCGACTTTTTTAGCCAAAAAAGTGCAATAAACAAACGTTGAGAAATCGATCCGAGGGACTCAAAACCCTTGCACTTTCGCTCTTCGATTTCGAAGGGTTCCGCTTCCAGACCTGCGAGGTCATTCTGTTATTCTGACTTCCCCGACCGACGACCGACTACCGGCTACTGACTCCTAACCCCACCAATAAACTTTTTCAGCAGACCCTATTTAATACTGCACACTTAAAAACTCACATCTGATAACTGTTAACTTACCCACTGATAACCGATCACTGATAACTTCCCACCTCACCCTTGAGATAACGGCCTCAACTTTCCCGTCTGAGTTTTAGAAAAATTTAACTTTATTCAATCCATGAACATCTGTTCAGATGTTATACTAAACTCAGTAAAGAAGTTCAGAGGTAGTAACCATGATCGCTGTCACCACCATGAAATGTGCTTGTAAATCCTGTGAGTGTCAAGTATCGATCGCCGATGCCATCAAAAAAAACGATCAATACTACTGTTGCCAAGCTTGTGCCGATGGTCACGTTGACGGGAAAGGCTGTGGACACCAGGGCTGTATTTGCGGTTAAATTTAGTTATTGGGGAGAAGGGGACAAGTATCGGCATGGAAGATTCGAGCGATACCTCCCTTTCTCAACTTTCCCTTAATAACCGATCAGGAAAAAACATGGCCATAGAGAAAATAGTGCCGGTTTGTGGGGAATCCCATCACCAAGAGGCGAAATTCCAGCACTTGCAGGGATTAGAACTAGAAAAAGCCCAAAAAATGGCCGAATTTTTCAGCCTTTTGGGGGATGCCAACCGCCTAAGAATTCTGTCGCTTTTAGCCAAACAAGAATTATGTGTTTGTGACTTAGCCGACGATTTAGGGATGAGTGAATCGGCCGTATCGCACCAGTTAAGAACCCTAAGAGCCTTAAGATTAGTTAAATACCAAAAACAGGGACGGAGAGTCTTTTATCGTCTTGCCGATCATCATGTTCTTGACCTTTATTACGCGGTCTCGGAACATTTAGAAGAACCGGCGGACGAGGATTAAAACAGTCCCAAAGCGGGTAAAACAAACTGTAAGAGCAGAGAACCAATCCCCTGCACCATTTGGTCTAATTGAGCGTTGCCACCACCTTGTTCTCGTGGTTTTAGGGCGATTTCCATGCCTTTAATAAAATTCTCTGCTGCTTCGTAACCGGGGGTGTTACCTTGCCGTTCAAAGAGAGTCGAAGCCATTTGAGCATCCTGGGCTGCTAGAGCATTTTGTCCCTGACGATAGTGAGCCATGGCCCGGGCCAGGTAGGCTGGAGCATATTCCGAGTTAATTGTCAAGGCCTTATTAAAATTTTCTATAGCGGTGCTGGTGCGTCCCTGTTTTCCTTCCACCATCCCTAGTCCGTAGAATAGTTCAGGAGTACCAGCACTACTGGGAATTCCCACCGCACCCTGCACATAGGCAGTGTCTAGTTTAGTGTTGTCGAGGTTAGCATTATTGAGATAAGCACCTCTTAAATCCGCACCCGTCAAGATTGCCTCAGTTAAGTTCGCTCCAGTCAGATTAGCACCAAAAAGAGAGGCTCCAGTTAAATTTGCTCCACTCAGATCCGCTCCACTTAAATTAGCTTGACTAAGATTAGCACCGACGAGATTAGCCCCATTTAATTTTGCCCCGACTAGATTCGATTGCACTAACCCCGAACCGCTCAGATCGCATTGGGGACATTTTCGGGTCGATAATAATTGCTGTAGGTGGTTTAGATCTTCCGTCTGACCAACTAGGGAGAAGTTCAGGGGAAGACTGAGGACGAGGGTTAGGGCGATCGATTTGTACATAGTTTAAAAATAACTCTATTTATTATTATTGATAATAACCATTTGATCGGGGCTAATCGCTGAACTAGATTCTGCTTGAGAAATTAGCCCTTGTCCACTAAAATAGAAGATTAGAGGCTCTTAAGGTCAGAAGAAGCGACAAAATCGAGATTTTTTGCCTTTTCAACAGCAGGTTTTTTAGAGGAATTTCCCTATTTTATAATGACTACTCTACACGGTAATTGGCTGATTGGTTCGCAGGATAGTGTTTTTTTTCTTTGGGGTGAACAGTGGCAAGGGAAGGAATTAAGTGAAACCCAAGAAAATCATCCTTTTTGTCTAGAATCTGGGGCATTAGCCCAATTTATCGAGAAATTTTCTCCTCCGCTTAACCAGTATTCTCCAGAATCAATCAAGCTCAGTTTGCCTAGTTATTCTCCCCCTAGGAAAAAATATTTTTTACCGCTGCTGTCGGGGCAAATTCTCGAACCCACACCTAAATCCTTGTCTTGGCAACCATGGCAGGTATCGGGATTAACTTTTTCTGCGGGGATGATAGTGCGGTTATGGGAGAAATTCCCCCTAGCTAAGGCCGAATTTATCGGCAATGATCTACGATTTTGGCTGTATTTGCACCGTTGGAGTTTAGATTTATTAGCAAGGGGGAAATTTTTAGCGGGAATAAATCAAGGTCAAAGTTGCTGGTATCCCCTGCTAGATAGTACCATCGATCGCACTCGTTTAGCTAAGTTTATCCAAACCATCCCCCCAGTTTGTCTTGCCTATCAAGAAAATAGCGAACCACAAACAATTATTCTCGATTGCTTAAAAAATATTGTCGATGCTCGTTTGCGACAAAAAATAGATAGTACTGTTAATATTTCGCCGTCATTGATGGTGAAACCCTGGCTACAATCTTTAAGCGGTGATCATCATGAGATTGCCTTAGAAGCCAAGAATTTACAGCGCATAGAAAATGCTTATAATAACTGGGTGTTTCCTATCCAAGAAAGTTTAGTTAATGGCAATAATCGCCAATTAATCGAGAATCAATACCGTGTCTGTCTATCCTTACAACCTCCCAGTTTAGGGACAGTATGGAAACTCACCTATTATTTACAAGCGTTAGATGATCCCGAATTTCTCATTAGTGCCAAGTTGATTTGGTTAGAGGGTAAAGAAAGTTATCATAGTTATCAAAGAGTTGTCAATAATCCCCAGGAAATTCTCTTAAAAGGATTGGGATTAGCGGCGCGATTGTACGAACCGATTAGAATTAGTTTAGAGCAGAGACACCCAGAGGAATGTTCTCTTGATTCGATCGAAGTTTATCAGTTTATTCGCTCAATCGCTTGGCAATTGCAAGATCAGGGATTAGGGGTAATTTTGCCCACGGGTTTAACTGCCGGTAGTAATGAACAAAGATTAGGAATTAAGATTGCTGCCAGTGTAACTCCCAAAAAAGGAGAAAGATTAAGTTTAACCAGTTTATTAAACTTTCAGCTTAAATTAGTGGTAGGGGAACAGGAAATATCGAAAAAAGATTTTG
This sequence comes from Microcystis sp. M169S2, assembly GCF_020245865.1. NCBI lineage: Bacteria > Bacillati > Cyanobacteriota > Cyanophyceae > Chroococcales > Microcystaceae > Microcystis > Microcystis sp. M169S2. Next base: position 4,784 of record NZ_JADBUB010000091.1, on the reverse strand, counting down.
ATAAGTTATTAGAGAAAAAATCGCCAGTGGTGGAAGTGGGGGGCAAATGGTTAATCCTACAGCCTACCGATGTTAAAGCAGCCCAGGCAATTTTAAATAATACCATCGCTCCCCTGAATCTCTCGGTGGAAGATGCTCTGCGTTTGAGTTCAGGGGATAATAACGTCATGGCTAAACTGCCGGTAGTCAATTTCCAAGCGGAGGGAGCATTAAGGGAATTAATTGATAATTTAAATAACAATCAAGGGATTCAATTAATCAACCCACCGAGGGAATTTCGGGGGGAATTACGTCCCTATCAACTCAAGGGAGTTAGTTGGTTAGCTTTCCTAGAAAAGTGGGGTTTAGGTGCTTGTTTAGCCGATGATATGGGTTTAGGAAAAACCCCGCAACTAATCGCTTTTTTACTAGCATTAAAAGAAGAGGATATGTTAGTTAATCCCGTGTTAGTGGTGGCTCCCACTTCTGTGGTCAATAACTGGGAACATGAATTAAGAAAATTTGCTCCCACCCTAGCGGTTTTTGTGCATCATGGCGAAAAAAGATTAAAAGGTCAAGCTTTTGCTCAGGAGGTAAAAAATAAATCGGTTGTTATTACCAGTTATCCTTTAATCTATCGCGATCTCTCCACTTTGGGAGCAGTACAATGGCAAGGTTTAGTTTTAGATGAGGCTCAAAATATCAAAAATTCTACGGCAAAACAATCCCAAGCAGTGCGAAAAATACCCGCAGGATTTCGCATTGCCTTAACGGGAACTCCCGTAGAAAATCGCCTGACGGAATTATGGTCAATTTTGGATTTTCTCAATCCCAATTTTTTAGGAACTCAAGCCTTTTTTCAGCGTCGTTTTGCCCTTCCCATTGAAAAATACGGCGATCAAGAATCCCTGCACAATTTGCGTTCCCTTGTCCGTCCTTTTATTTTAAGGAGATTAAAAACCGATAAAACTATTATTGAAGATTTACCAGAAAAACAGGAAATGAATGTCCTGTGTGGTTTATCAAAAGAACAGGGACAACTTTATCAACAATTAGTCGAGACAACGCTACAGAAAATTGAAGAAACTCAAGGAATTCAGAGACATGGATTAATTTTAACCTTGCTAATGCAACTAAAACAAGTTTGTAATCATCCCGCCCATTTCTTGAAAGAAAATAGTTTAGAAAGCAGTCAAAGATCGGGTAAATTATTACGCTTAGAAGCCATGGTAGAGGAAGTGATAGCAGAAGGAGATCGAGCTTTAATCTTTACACAATTTGCCGAGTGGGGAAAACTCCTACAAACCCATCTCCAGAAAAAATTAGCCGAGGAAATATTATTTCTCTCCGGTTCTACCAAAACAAAAGATCGGGTAGAAATGATCGAGCGCTTTCAAAATGATCCCCAAGGACCAAAGATTTTTATTCTCTCCCTGAAAGCGGGGGGAACAGGATTAAATTTAACCCGCGCTAATCACGTTTTTCATATCGATCGTTGGTGGAATCCAGCCGTAGAAAATCAAGCCACCGATCGCGCTTTCCGCATCGGACAAAAACGCAATGTTCAGGTACATAAATTCATCTGTACGGGAACCCTAGAGGAACGCATTAATGAGATGATCGAAAGCAAAAAACAATTAGCGGAACAAACCGTAGATGCTGGGGAAAATTGGTTAACCGAATTAGATACCGATCGCCTGCGAGATTTATTATTATTAGATCGATCGGCAATTATTGATGAAGAAGAAACCGATTAGAAGCGAACCACCTGATAAACCGTGGAACCATTCTCAAACAGGGGCTGATAGTAGATACCGCTACAATTGTAATAAAGTGTATTGTCAGCCGTAATTGTGGTGCAGCCGTCTGGGATATAGGTGACAATTGCGCCGATTGGCGGGGCCACCACCGTGTAGGAACTGCCGCTAGGCTGAAGATAGATGCCGTCCGAGTAAATGTAGGAAGTGGAACCCACATAGACGGTATTGTAGTAGGGGGGGAGAGTGGCGATCGCTGAACCGATGACTAAGCCAGTGGTTAACCCTACCCAACCCCAACCCGGGGGGACGTAATAACCGTCACCGTACCAACCGCCACCACGCCAGTAACCGTTGCGATTATCGTCAATAAAGTTCTGACGGTTCTGTTGGCGATCGCTAACCTGCTGCTGCCGTTCACCCTGTCTTTCGCTGCGTTCCCCTTGACGGATATCGGTTCTTTCGCTGCGTTCCCCTTGACGTTCACCCTGTCTTTCCGTGCGTTCCCCTTGGCGGTTTTGTTGACTGGTTTGCCGTTCACCCTGTCTTTCCGTGCGTTCCCCTTGACGAGTTTGTTGATTAGTTTGTCTTTCCCCCTGTCTTGCGCTGCGTTCCCCTTGACGGTTTTGTTGACTGGTTTGCCGTTCCCCCTGTCTTCCAGAAAAATCTCTGGAAGGTTGGGAACGATTACTAAAATTCCCCCGGTTTTGCAGATCACTACTGCGGTTGACCCGTGGGGAAGCTCCACCACCGCCACGACTACCACCGCCACCGCCACGACTACCGCCGCCACCGCCACCGCGAGCGTCCACATAATCCGTGATCAGTAAACTTGTACCCAAGAGGAGGGCGGCAAGAACACATAAGTTTTGACATAAAGATCTTTTCATGGCCCGGACTCCTTGATTTTTTTATGGCTGGGATTGATTATCCCTAGGGGGTAGAAGTTCGATAGGGATCGACTCTGATCCCGGTTGGAAAGTGAAAGTATCGGCGGAGGTACTGGGATTAAAATTCCAATCGGATAATATTGCCGTGTACTGGGGTGAACCGGGTAGAGTTTTATAGGTGATAATCGCTTTCCTCAGTAGGGGGGTGGCATCCTGCGTGACCCAGATTTGATAATCGCGATCGCTACCGATCAGCAGCAGATGATACATCTGTTCGCCGTTGACCATGTTGTTGCCGATAAAAATAATTTGCCCGACATCGGCCATTAGATCTGCACAGGGATCGTTCGCCGCTAGATTTGACATGGGAATGGTGATTCCGTACCTTTGCTCTACTTGGTCTAAGGCTTCATCTAGAGTATTCGGAGCCGGTTTCGTGACGTATAGATCCCGTTCCATATCCGCAAGGGTGAAGGTTTTACCGTCGTAAAAAAAGCGGGTAACTCGTTCATCTCCAGTGTAGTCCGAGCGCAGGCGATCGGGTTTCTCTACCCAGATGTTTTGATAGGCACTGTACTGAACTTTTGCCCCAGAGTCGAGTACATCGTCATAGGTGACATCCATATTGACAGTGAACCCTCGCTGTTTGATTAAATTAGCACAGAGTTGCTCGATCACCTGTTCCGCCGTTTTTGGGCGGATTTCCTGGGCCAGAGTCGGTATTTCCGCCAAGACTCCTGCGGCAGTGATCCAAGGCAAAAGTAAAGAAAGAATCGGCATGAAGCGACGCATAATCATCTAATATTCCCCCAAGGCGCTGGATTGTTTTGGTTAACGACCATTGTGTAAACTGACTAAACGAGCGATAAAAACGGCGGGATACAGAACTCCAGCCATTCCTTCTAAATTGGCCAAAACTCTAGCGACTTTACTGGTAGGAACGATATCACCGTAGCCAACCGTAGCTAGGGTAGTAAAGCTGAAATGAATTATATCCGCCTGGTTGACGGTTTTAGCGGCGGAGCTAAAGGAATCGGGTTCGAAAATCTGAACAATACTATAAGCGGATGCCCAGAAAAATCCTAGGAGAAAATAGACACAAATTCCCCCTTTGATGATATCGGATGTTACCTGTTCGGCGAGAATTAATTCTCGTAAAATCGAGTACACGCATAAACTAATAAAAGCTAGAGAAATTAATGTACTAGACAGATCGAACCAACCGGTTAAATCGCTATAAATAGGGATAATCCTGCCGAATACTCTCAGGATAAGTGCAATTACAAACAGACTGATATTACATCTTAAAGCCAATTTACTGCGATCAATCTGATAGACGGCGATGATCAGGGAGAGGGAGAAGAAAAAGAAAATCAGCAAATCTCCCAGGGGTAGATATACTAAAAATGGGTAAATAATGTAGAGCAAGACTAGATTTGCCAGCAGCCGATTGTATTTATTTTCTGTTGCCCGCATCAATTGACGAAATTTCATAGCAGCGAACCTTTAATTGACTTAACCATATATCAACTCTCGCTTTGAGGGCTTTTCTCTCAGGGTAAGCTTATGTAAAATGGCATAAAGTGTACTTGACAAAAAAGACAAAGTGTTGGCGAAAGAGAGACAGGCCCCTCCAACTATAATAATGACAGCCTAACGGGTTGGAAACTCCCTAATTCGATAAACTGTATCCTCGATCGCGTTTATGAACGCTTGAGCAACCTCAACTGCTTCAGCCTATTCATTGAGGGTCTGAGTATGAAATAGATACCTCATGGCTCAATCAGCCGTATAATCCCAATCCCTTGCAGAAGGCTTCATGCTAGACAATTGTATCAAACTCTGACAGGAGAAAAACTTGAGGGCGGCGGGAGCAGCTGCCCTCAGTCGCTGGGGAAGGTAAGCATCGGAGGTTATTTGGTTGTCCCTCTCTTCAGTATAGCGATCGCTCCCCCTTGATAAGTAGGTAGGTATTAAAAACTTTCAGATCCCCCCGCCTATCGGCACCCCCCTGATCAAGCTATCCCTTATAGGGATCTTTCTTAACAATTTTTGCAGTAAGCACTCCAACCCTTATCCTGACTTGATTTCAGTTTTTTCTTTGTCAGTAAGGGTGTCAACAAGGAATATTACAAATTGTTAACCGAGTCTTGAAAGC
>NZ_JADBUB010000090.1:0-13416 GCF_020245865.1 Microcystis sp. M169S2 | reverse complement strand
CTAATATTGACAAATCTCTGACTAGATTATACTCTGTCTGATTGATTCTGTCCAAGGTTTGATGGCAATTCGGACATTCAATTGTTTCATTTAAAAGAGCGAGCTTTAGGAAAATTGTCTCATCAATTTTTTGATAATTGCCCACTGTTACATTTGGTAAATCGAGGAGTTGATCAAAATTTATCCACATAACCCACCTCCTGTTCTGTGTTACTATTATACCATGCTCACACAGAACCTAGAAGAGCCGGGATAATTTGGGTGCATCTCAATTTTGTCGAAATATGTAGATGACATTTTGGGCGCGCGCAGTTCGATAAACTCACTGACCACGGTGCGCCCCTACCATTGGCGCAATGATAGGATTGTAGGGGCGAATTGCATTCGCCCTCCTTGAATAACTGATGCTGCTCACCAAGTATGTGAGGGAAAGTCACAAAATTGAGATGCAGCCGATAATTTTCGGGAAATATAGTCTTTAAAGCCTTGTCTGGCAAAACTTCTACGAATAATAAGCACTGATTATCACACAAAGTCGAGAAGCTCCCCATTTCCCCTACTTTAATCTATCAGGTATCTTCTTTATCAGAAATCACCTAGGGAAAGAAACCTCTTTCATCTCTGGTGGTGAAAATTTTTTCATCGGGACTGCCTCCTGTTCCCTACCTTCGTTAACCACTAGGGAAAATCAAGCCTTTTGGCGAATTGATTAAAAAGCCATTAACTCCTCTTGCCAAAACAGGCCACAACCTGATAAACTAATCACAGCAAGGCTTCAGGGAACAAAATAGGGCGATTTATCCCCAAGAGGGATTGACTTTTACGAAGTTTTATGATTGCTCAACTAGAAAGTCCCCGAAATCTGGTGATTAAGAGTTTTAGCCTGTTGGCTACTGGACTGACTAAGCAGACCTAACAAATTCAACTGTATGATACCGAGTCAAGACATCGGCGAGGCAGTAGATTCAGTCAGAAAAACTGACGCACAAGACTTCTCTAATTTAATGCCTAGACCTGGCTGGTAACAAGTGGCGGGTTTAGGTAGAGTTTGTTTTTGGTATTGAACCCCGATTCTTGTAGTTATTTACCCGCTTTAGTAATTGTCAATAGGGATTTTAAGCCCGTAATTCGTTGAAAATTTCTATTTATTCGCAAAAATCCCCAGTCGCTCCCTGTACTAATTTTAGAGATCGACTTCATGACCAGTAATTTTCCCCAACCAATTCTCTGGAAATCACCTTCCAGAACAATTTAGTCATTTTATGAGTAGCAATGCCTTAACTGATCGTGAACATCTAATCGAACTGTATAATCGAGGTGAACGCAACTTTGCTGAAGTCAGACTTAGCGGAGTCAATTTAAAGAGACAGTGTTTAAACCAGATTAACCTAAGTCATAGTTACTTAAGACAAGCCAATTTAACCGAAGCTTGTTTAATTAACGCCAATTTCAATGCCGCTTCCCTGGAAGAAGTTAATTTAAGCAAAGCTTGTCTTATCGACGCTAACCTAACTAAAGCCGCTCTTTCTGGGGCAAATTTGCGCCAAAGTAACCTAAGCGGCGCAATTTTGAGTAATACTGTTCTCAAAAAAGCCGATTTAAGTTCTGCCTGTTTAATTCACAGTAGCTTACTTTTTGCCCAACTGTTCAAGGCGAATCTGGAAGCGGCTAATCTCACCTCAGCCACTTTAACCCATGCCATGGCGGAGAAAGCCAACCTAAAACGGGCTATTCTCACTCGTGCTATTCTTAGCTCTGCTAATCTTAGCCATGCTAACTTAAAAGAGGCTAACCTAATTCGAGCCTATCTCTATCAAGCTAATCTGGAAAACTGCCATCTTCAATACGCCGACCTCAGCTATGCCGATTTGCGCGGGGCGGATTTACGCGGGGCGGATTTACGTTATGCTAACCTGGAAGGAGCTAATCTGACGGGAGCTAACCTCAATTGTAGTGATTTTGAGGGAGCTAACTTAACCGGTGCCGATTTAAGCAAAACTGACGCTAATAAAGCCAATTTTCGCCAGGCTAACTTAACCGGTTGTAATCTTCTCGGCGCTAATTTAGCCTCCGCTAACCTTTCCGGTGCTAACCTACACCAAGCGGGATTACTCTTAAGTTATTTAGTGGGAAGCAATCTTAAACGAGCTAATCTCAAACGAGCTAACTTAATCGGGGCAATTTTAACCGAAAATAATCTTCTTTCCGCTTCCCTCGAAGAAACTATTCTTCCTAACGGTAGTCGCGGCAATCTCCTTTCCTAATATTCCTAGAAAAACCCGGTTGTAGAAACTTTTCCGCCGAGGTTTCTATAACCGTGGGGTTTTTCTTGGGGTAATGATGAATGATGAATTATAAATTATGAATTGGGAGTGGGGAGTGCTGGAGTTGGGAGAATAAATAAAAATAATCTCCTGAATAAGCTAAGACGCATTTAAACCGCTTATTCTTAGATTAGCCGAACCTCCCCCAATCGCTTTACTGTTGCCTTTTGCCCCTTGCCTCGTCTCAAAAAGCAATTTAAATTACGAACAGCTTACTGTCTCCCGTCTCCTGTCTCGACTAGGAAATTGATTTTGCACGACTACTCAGAGCCTTCAAGGCCATGAACCGAAGATAATGCCGAACAATTACTTTATTTTACTGATAACAGGCGTTTTTTCGGGCTTATTAGCGGGTTTATTCGGTATTGGGGGTGGCACTATCTCCGTGGCGATCCTGTTAAATTTGGGCTACAGTTACGGGGAATCGGTGGCTACCAGCAGTTTAGCGATCGTTTTTACTTCCCTAGGGGGTACGATCCAAAATTGGCGATTAGGTTTCCTCAAATGGCAGCGAGTTCTCCTCTTAGGTTTACCCGGGATTTTTACGGCATTTATCGGGGTTTATCTGGTCAAATCTAGCCCTAAACACCTCCTAGAAGCGGCTTTTGGTTGTTTTTTGCTGCTCAATATCTATTTAACCAATCTCAAGCAAAATTTAAGCCAAAAAGAGTCAGTTTCTGCTATTAGATTAAATCCTAATCTAGCCCGTCTGCTAACCGGAGGAATCGCCGGATTTCTAGCCGGTATTTTCGGAATTGGTGGTGGAGCGATCATGGTGCCACTACAAATGATTTTTTTGGCAGAAAAGATCAAAATCGCCATTGTCACCAGTTTAGGTGTGGTTTTACTCAATTCGATCGCCGCCTGTTTCGCTCATGCCCAAGCCGGTTATATTCTTTATCTAGAAGGGATTATTTTAGGTATCGGTGGTTCTCTAGGTGTACAAGTAACCACTCGTTTTTTACCGAAATTACCCGATCAATTGGTGCGGATTACTTTTTATATTTTTCTGCTACTGATGGCCATTTATTTCTTGATCCGCGCTTGCTCTTAGACCGTTTTTCTGAAGTAATGGCAGAGATATACTTTAGACGTTCATAATCTGAGATTTATTAAACTTCTGAAATGGTAGAGTCAGCAAGAAATACAGTTCTTTTTTATGTTTCAGATGGGCATCATTCAGACATTCATAAATAGCTGAAGAAAAGTCAGAAAAGTTTTTATAATATTTACCATATAAACATTTCTTTTTGACAAATTTTCACGGGTGCATCTCATTTTTGTAAATCTACTAATTTGGGATTTTTCAGGGGAAACTTTCTCCTAAAATTGGGCGTTACTTTCGGTTTTATCACTCAATCCAAGCTTTTGGGGGGTTCTACCCCCCGCGCATTAGCTTAACTGTGAGATGCTTACACGCGATTGTTCATATTTTTGTACTAATTTAAGAGTCACTGATAATTGCTGATTGTCGGTATTTCTGCAAATATGGGATGCACCCAATTTCCACCGCCTTTCAATTAAATTTAGATTAGGCGAATAAGACGGCAGATAGAGTAGATCTATTGACAAGGAAAGAGCTAATTCTTCAACAATTTTACATTTTTGATAGCGGGCATCATCTAATACCAGAGTGATAAGCTGTTCGTAATTTAAATTGCTTGTTGAGACGAGGCAACAGGCAACAGTAAAGGGATTGGGGGAGGTTCGGCTAATCTAAGAATAAGCGGGTTAAATGCGTCTTAGCTTAGGAATTATTAGTCCTAAAGCAGCTATTTTTTCAATAAGTTCACAGACTTGAGTTGCTGTAATATATAGCGTTTTTCAGTCTGCTGAGGTACAAAAGTTATGGGTTTTAGGCAAAAGGCAAGAGGCAAAAGGCAAAGGGGAAGAAAAACAGGTGTACCTCACTAGCTTAGGAAACGCTATAATTGTTATATGTTACCAGAATAAATTGATGAGTTATTGCATTTAATGCTTCTAAAACATTAAAGCGTTTGCGCCCGCTCAGTGACTTAACTAACAGTCTCTCAAAACACCAAATAAAACCGAAAAAAGCTCCCATAACAAAGTGAGCCGCATCAAAAAAAAAACAGCCCTTTTTCCTTCTTTAGCCTCATTTAGTCTCGGTTCTAGCTTTTTTTCTTTGTAGTCTTCTTGTTCATCCCGGTCAGCTTTAGAAGGAAGAGAACCTACTTTTAAACATTGAGTTCTTTTCTTCTTCCGTGAATTCTAGGTTAATCATGTTTTTAATAAGTGCTTTGCTTCTAATTATGACTCTTAAACTATATTATTGTCCTTGAGTAAAAAATGCAAGTTGTAGCCGCGCAAAGTATATCTACATCTGGGACTAATTTCAGATATAACCAGATTTGATATTAATTCTAAATCTGGTCGATGGGGAAGAAATAATGGTGGTTATAGACGAAAAGGGAGACAAAAAGATATGGTGGGAGCTTATTGGCAGTTGGGAGAACTGAAAAAACAGTTTTATCAAGGACGGGAATTATGGCGGAGAAATACTGGTAAAAAGCGATAAAGCTCCAGAAAAAGAGCGGAAGTTAGGGAACAGGTTCCTCATTATCCACTTTCGGGGTTTGGTTTTGGGGAGATTGCTGAAGTTCTTGCCAGCGAGTTTCTGCCAGTTGTTTTTGTGTTTGCACTTCTTGGTCATTGGAACGATAACGAAGTGATTCTTGATAAGCTTGAATCGCTCGCTCGTATTGACCGAGTTTAAACCAACTATTGCCTAAACTTTTCCAGGTTTCTGGGTTATCTTTTTGTCTTTGAATCGCCTGTTGATAGGCGATTATGGCTTGGGAATAGTCGCCTAAACGATACCAAGCGTTACCGATACCGATAAAAACTTCAGATTTTTGGGAAGAAATACGGCGAGCTTTTTCGTAGGATGCGATCGCTTCTTGAAATCTTTCCAGTTGATGAAGTAATGCCCCTTGATTTAACCAGGCTTGATAATAATTAGAATTGGCCTCAGTTGCTTGCGTAAATGCCTCCAAAGCTTCTGAATTGCGGCCTAATTTTTGCAGAATAATCCCTTGACTATAGTGAGCTTGGGAAAATTGGGGATTAAATTGTCCGGCTTTGCTATAACTTTCTAAGGCATCATTAATTTTATTTAATTGATACAAACTATTTCCTTTTTGATACCAAATTAAGGCATTATCTGACTCGATCGCTAAAGCCTGATCGTAGGCTTTAACTGCCCCTTCATAATCCTCAAGATTTTGTAATGACCAACCTTTTTTATACCATATTTTGGCATCATTTTTTTGAAAAGTTAACAATTTTTCAAGAGCTTTTTGGGCGGCGGAATATTGTTGCAGTTCTAGATAAATATCGGCTTTACCTTGCCAAGCTTGACTAGCAGCAGGATTAAGAGATAAGACCCGCTCAAAACTTTCTAAAGCCTCCTGATTTTTGCCTAATTTATCTAAAGCTTCCCCGCGACCGAGCCAAGCTTGCCAAGCGGAATCTGGGTTAATTTGAATAGCTTTTTCGTAGGTATTTAAAGCTTCCGAGTATCTTTTTAAAGCCAATAAAGCATCAGCTTGTCCTTGCAATGCCTCAAGGTAATCGGGATTAATTTTTAAAGCTTGACCATAAGAATTAAGGGCATCGGTATAACGTTTGAGTTGATAAAAAGTCTGGCCTTGTTGATAGTAATTAATAGAATTACGGGAATTTTGCCAATAGTCAAAACCCAGATAAGCACCAGCTATTAAACCAATTGTCCCCGATACAAACAAGATTTTTATTAGCCAAGATTTCCCTTGACGAGCAACTTGACTTTGAGATTTCACCGCCTGGGTATTTTTCGGATCGAGATGATGAATTTTCCCTAATTTTCTCAGGGCGATTAATGCTTCACTGGCGCTGGTATAACGCTGACGAAAATCATAGCGGATCATGCGCTCGATAACATCACTAAACTCGGCGCTAGTCATGGCCAAATGTTGCCAGAGAATTTCCCCCGTGCGAGAATCCAAGGGAATATCTTCGGGAGCTTTACCGGTTAAAGCTTGTAATCCAATCATACCAGTGGCATAAATATCGCTACTAAAACGGGGATAACCTTGGGCCTGTTCACTGGGGAAATAACCGGGGGTACCGATAGCGACTGTAGAAACGGTTTTACCTTCTTGAACTACTTGAGTGCTAATTTGTTTGACAGCGCCAAAATCAATTAAAACCAATTGATCATCTTGACGACGACGAATAAGATTGAAGGGATTAACATCGCGATGGATCACCTGTTTCTGATGGACAAATTCGAGAATTGAGAGAATTTCTGTTAATAAAGCCACTACTTTCTCTTCATTTTGCCTATAGACACCGGCAGTAATTTCTGTGGCTAAATCTTCCCCTTCAATGTATTCTTGCACGAGGAAAAATTGCCCATTTTCCTCAAAATAAGCAAATAAACGGGGAATATGGCGATGATTGCCCAATTCTTGCAGGATTTTCGCCTCGGTTTCAAACAGTCGTCTAGCGATGGCTACAGTTTCCGCATTCCGGCACTGGGGTTGAAATTGTTTGATCACACAGCGATTTTGATTGGGTAACTGGCGATCGCAGGCCAAGAAAGTCTGTCCGAATCCCCCTTTTCCCAATTGACGGATAATTTGGTAGCGATGACTAAGGATTTTTCCGGCAGCGAGTTCCATAGACGATGGCAATCCAAGGTTTTTTACTATTCTAGGCTTTTCGGCTCTCTTTTGCGGTCGCTGGACAAAACGCAGAAATTCCCCTATTCTACTTTTTTCCCTATAGAGAGGGAAAAAATTCCCTGTGGAGGGGACTGACATGACAGACAGAAAAAAATAATCTAGAAACAGAGAAAGTTCACTGTTGTTTTTTGAGAGGATAACCGCTATGTCTATCAATCCTGGTACTAGAGCCGGCACAGCTTTACTGATTACCCTGCTGATGGGGTCGATGTCCGGTACTTTTCCCGTCCTCGCTCAAAGTAATATTAATCGGCAACGTCTCATCGCCCAACAAATCTCGATTCCGGCCGGAACAGTTATCCCTTTGAATTACGAGAAAGCCGATAAAATTTTAGTTTCTAAAAGTGATGTTATTCCTCTGACTTTAACCGTAGCCAGAGATATTCGTGATCGGAATGGGAGTGTGGTGATTGCAGCGGGAAGTGAAGTCAAGGGTACTTTAGAAGCGGCGGGCCGAGGTGTGCGCTTTATTGCCGATGAAATTGCCCTCGATGGGGGCAATCGCACCATTCCCCTCAATGCCACTTCCCGATTAATTACTACCACTGAAACCGTGCGTAAAGGGGCAAAAACTCAAGATATCTTAGCGGGAACCGTCGCCGGTGCGGGGGCAGCCACAGCGATCGCTGCTCTTACAGGCGATCGCAAGATCGAAGTTCTCGACGTTTTAGCGGGGGCAGCCGTGGGAACCCTTGCAGGATGGGGTTTACCGACGGCGGGAATTGTCGGTGGTAGTTCCGCGCAGTTATACTCTGTTAACCCCGATCGAGATTTAAATATTACCCTGCAATCGCCCCTAGTGATCAGAGATTAGTAAACGGCAAACCATCACCAAATCCGCCAGCAGACGGATTTGGTGTCAACCATAGATTTAATCGGAGCGATCGATTTGTTAGATTTTTAATAGTCGGTCTGTCAACCGATAGACAGAAACAGTTAAAACATCAGAATTCAGAGATCAAAGTATGAAACTTCCTACAGGGTTACGGCGAACTATTACCCATGCTTTGGCAACTTTTCTGGGAGTTATGCTCGGTTTTAGCAGTTTAGCGGCGGTAAATGCTCAAAATCTGCCCACTGCTGCCACCGATCTGGCCAGAATCCCCCCGGAGATGACGGCGGAAAGTTTTGTCGCTAAGGCAGTGGCCCGCACGGGTGCGGCAGTGGTGCGAATTGACACCGAAGCGATCATTACTCGTCCCAATAGCCCCTTTTTTGATGATCCTTTTTTTCAGGAGTTTTTTGGGGAACAGTTTCGTGTTCCCACCCAGCAGCGAGTGGCGGGCCAGGGATCGGGTTTTATTATCGATGCCAATGGTTTAATCTTAACTAACGCCCATGTGGTCGATAATGCCGATAAGGTAACGGTAACTTTAAAAGATGGTCGTAGCTTCAAAGGAGAAGTACGCGGTACTGATGAGATCACTGATTTAGCCGTGGTGAAAATTAATTCCCAAGGGGAAAATTTACCTGTAGCCGTCCTCGGCAATTCCGCATCCATACAAGTGGGGGACTGGGCGATCGCTGTAGGCAATCCCGTGGGTCTAGATAATACGGTAACTTTAGGAATTATTAGCACGATCGGGCGATCGGCGGCTAAGGCGGGTATTCCCGATAAACGCATTGATTTTATCCAAACCGATGCCGCTATTAACCCGGGTAATTCCGGCGGTCCTTTACTCAACGCCCAAGGGGAAGTCATCGGTATCAATACGGCGATTCGTGCTGATGCCATGGGCATCGGTTTTGCCATTCCCATCGACCGGGCCAAACAGTTACAAGCAACCCTAGAATCAGGTCAAAAGGTGGCCCATCCCTATATCGGTGTGCAGATGGTTAACCTAACTCCCGATTTAGCCCGGGCTAATAATCAAAACCCCAATTCTCCCATGATCGTGCCGGAAGTGTCGGGAATTTTGGTGATGAAAGTCCTACCGAATACCCCCGCCGAAAAAGCCGGCATCCGTCGCGGGGATGTGATTGTCAAAGCTAATAATCAACCGGTTAGCGATGGCACTGAGTTACAGGAAATGGTGGAAAAAACTGGAATCGGTCAATCTTTACCCCTCAGAATCAGAAGGGGGGAAAGGGCGATCGATCTCACCGTAATCACCGCCCAAATGTCAAATCAGTAATCAGTAATCAGTAATCAGTAATCAGTTATCAGTTCACTGTTTACTGTTCACTGAAAATACTCCCCATCACCAAATCGGTTTTTTTCCTTGAGAGAGTTCTCGGTTTTTCCTCTCGCCCCTATAATCTGTGTGTAAATTAGCTTTATTTCTTTGCGAGGATAATAACTATGGATCCGGCTCAAGTTAGCAATCAAGTGTACTTTATCAGGGATTTAGCGATTAGCTTCGGGGCGAAATTAATCGGGGCGATCGTACTCTGGTTTATTGGTAAATGGTTGATTAATCTAGCGATTAATCTGCTCAAAACCAGTTTAGCCAAGGGCAACGTCGATCCTACCATCGTTAGATATATCATTTCTTTCATCCTCATTGCCCTGCAAGTTGTCCTGATCGTGGCGATTTTGGGCTTTTTTGGCGTTGAAACCACTTCTTTTGCCGCACTTTTAGCCGCTACTGGTATTGCGATCGGGGCCGCTTGGGGGGGGCTGTTGGCCAATTTTGCCGCCGGGGCTTTTTTAGTCATGTTCCGTCCCTTCAAGGTGGGCGATTTTGTCTCTGCGGCAGGTATAACTGGCACGGTGGAGGAATTGGGTTTATTTGCCACTACTATCAACACTCCTGACAATATTAGAACTGTAGTCGGCAATAACAGCATTTTTTCTGGAAATATTCAAAATTTTTCCGCTAATCCCTATCGTCGTGTGGAGTTGACCGCTCAATTAAGTCACGGGGTAAATGTCCCAGAAGCGATCGCCCTGTTGAAGGCTAAAATTAGCCGTATCCCCAATGTTTTGACTAATCCCGCCCCCGATGTGGAAATTTTAGAATTTAATCCCTCCGGACTTCTCTTGGCAGTGCGTCCCTATTGCAGTAACGACAACTATTGGCAGGTCTATTTTGACACTAATAAGGTTATCTATGAATCCTTCGGTGAAGCGGGCTATCCTATTCCTGCTACCCACACGGTTTTACACAATCAATAGGGTTTGCTGAAAAAGTCTGTTGGTGGGGTTAGGAGTCAGGCTTCGGCCGTCGGTCGTTTCAGGCTTTGTTGTCCTCCTTTTTCCCACCAGTTTGTGTACTAAAAGAAGGATAATGCAAGGTTTTTGAAGGTCACAATCCTATTTTCTGAGGCATATTTTCGGCTCTCCTCGACTTTGTGGGATAATCAGTGCTTATCATTCGTAGGAGTCTTGCCACAAGGCTTTAAAGACTATATTTCTGGAAAATTATCGGGTGCATCTCCTATTAGCGAGTGAAGCGAAAGATGACTACTACTCTTGAAAGCTTACAGGAATTTATTGATTTTTGTCAACAGCATATTACTGGCAAAGAAAGGAAAGAAGCCCAGATTTTCCTAGACCGTTTCTTTCGAGCTTTTGGTCATAAGGGTGCGTTAGAAGCGGGTGCAACTTATGAGGAGGCGATTACTAAAGGTAGCAAGAAAGGTAAAACAGGATTTGCTGATTTAGTTTGGAAACCTCGTGTTTTAATTGAAATGAAAAAGCGAGGAGAAGATTTAAGTAAGCACTATCCTCAAGCTTTTGAGTACTGGAGTCGATTGGTTCCTAATCGCCCTCGCTATGTCTTATTATGTAATTTTGATCAGTTCTGGATTTTTGATTTTGATCTTCAAATAGATGAACCGGTAGATCGAGTAAATCTCAACGATTTGAAAAATCGGGTCAGTGCGTTCAATTTTATGGAAGTAGGGAATCGTACCCCTATTTTTCAGAATAATCAAGTCGAGATTACAGAAACGGCGGCGCGGCGGATGGGTGAGTTGTTTCAACTGTTAAAAAAACGCGGTCATAAAAGCGGTTTTGATGAGTTGACGGCCCAGCGATTTATTTTGCAGTGTGTATTAGCAATGTTTGCTGAGGATCGAGGATTGTTACCGAGAGATTTATTTATTTCTTGTGTACAAGAGTGTCTAAATGGTGGCAATTCCTATGATGTCTTGGGGGGATTATTTCAACAGATGAACCAACCCGGAATTACCCCCGTTGGTAAATATCAGGGAGTGGATTATTTTAATGGGGGACTGTTTAGTATAATTCATCCAATTGAATTAACTAATAAAGAATTAGAGTTTCTGGATGTGGCGGCGCGTCAGGATTGGAGTAAGATCCGTCCAGCAATTTTTGGTAATATTTTTGAGGGGACAGCTAATGCTGAAGAACGCCACACCTACGGAATGCACTTTACCTCAGAAGCGGATATTATGAAAATTGTTCGCCCAACTATTAGCCGTTACTGGGAGGAGAAAATTGAGCAAGCTGGGACGATTGGCGAGTTAAATACACTTCAGTTAGAATTACAGCAGTATAAGGTATTAGATCCGGCTTGCGGTTCGGGTAATTTTCTCTATGTCGCCTATCAAGAATTAAAGCGCATTGAACAGTTATTAATTGAAAAGATTGCTAACCGTCGTCGTTCTTCTAGTGACCAATTACAGATTAGTTTTGTTACGCCTAAACAGTTTTATGGAATGGATATTAATCCTTTTGCTGTAGAATTAGCGCGGGTGACTTTAATGATTGCCAGAAAGGTGGCGATTGATAAGTTTAATTTGACGGAAGCTTCTTTACCTTTGGATACTTTGGATAGTAATATTATTTGTGCTGATGCTTTGTTTACGGATTGGCAAAAAGCAGACGCAATTATCGGCAATCCTCCATTTTTGGGAGGGAAAAAGTTAAGGACAGAACTAGGAGATGAGTATGCAGAACAAATTTATCAAAAATTTCCTGATGTTCAAGGACAACCTGATTTTTGTGTTTTTTGGTTTAGAAAAGCTGCGGAAAATCTTGGAGAATTAGGAAGAGCCGGTTTAGTTGGTACTAATTCAATATCACAAGTTTCTGGGAGAAAAGCAAGCTTAGATTATGTAGTTAAGCAAGGTGGATTTATACATGAAGCGATTTCAACTCAGCCTTGGTCTGGTGAAGCTAATGTTCATGTCAGTATTGTTAATTGGAGTAAAGAAAGACCGAAAGAATTATTTCTAGATAATTTGTCAGTTAATTTATTATCTACGGCATTGAAAGCTCAAATATCAGTGGATAATGCCGAAAAAATAAAAGTTAATAATCATTATTCTTTTGAAGCCTGTCAATTAGCCGGAAAAGGATTTGTCATAACGGAAGAAGAAGCTAATAAATGGATAAAGTTAGATCCTAAAAATCAACAAGTCCTGAAGCCTATGTTAGATGGAAAAAATTTAATTAACCTTTTTGAACAAAAGAGTTGGGTTATTGACTTTGATAATATGGCTCTTGAAGAAGGGGCTGAATATATCTTACCTTTTACAAGAGTAAAAGAAAAAGTTAAACCAGAAAGGGATAATAATAAGCGCAATACACGGCGATTAAATTGGTGGAGATATGGGGAAACAAGACCAGGAATGAGAAAAGCTTTAGCTGTCCTATCTTGCTATTTTGCCATCCCCAAAATCGCTAAATATATTGTTTTTTCTCCAGTTGATGTGTCCATACTTCCCTGTGAAGCAAATATGGTGATAGCCTCCGATGATTTCTATATTCTAGGAATTCTCAACTCAAAAATACATCGCCTCTGGGTAAAAGCTCAAAGTTCAACTCTTGAAGACAGAACTCGCTACACCAATACAACCTGTTTTGAAACCTTCCCTTTTCCCCAGACACCTTCACAGGAACTTGTCGAAAAAATCCGTCAAACCGCCAACGAATTACACGAATATCGTAGTCAACAGATGGAGAAAAAACAATGGGGAATCACCAAACTATATAACCAATTCTTTAACGAACCCAGTAGCCAACTGTATCAACTCCATCAGAAATTAGACAAGCTAGTAATGGAGGCCTATCACTTCCAAGCTGACGACGACATCTTAGAGAAATTATTAACCTTAAACTTGGAATTAGCAGAGAAAGAGAAGCGAGGAGAAACCGTCATCGGTCCCTGGTCTCCTTACCCTTAGATTATAGAATTGCTAAAGAGTAATCGTCGGAGTTATTGGGTTGCGCTTGAGTATAGGCTAGTTAAGTAGCTGGTTATAATTAAATTAAAAATGGATTTTAGGTTCGATCCCCCCTGCCCCCCTTGATAAGGGGGGTGCGGATCCCCCCTGCCCCCCTTGATAAGGGGGGTGCGGATCCCCCCTGCCCCCCTTGATAAGGGGGGTGCGGATCCCCCCTGCCCCCCTTGATATCAAGGGGGGCAGGGGGG
>NZ_JADBUB010000009.1:0-20033 GCF_020245865.1 Microcystis sp. M169S2 | reverse complement strand
GTGCAAGATTTTGAGAGAATCGTCGTTCAAAACCTTGCGTCTTCATCGGCCCGCGTCCTGTAGGGGCGAAGCATTCGGACAATAACCTATCGGTGAAAAGGTAGATTTTCTATCCGAATGCTTCGCCCGTACTTATTCAGCAAACCCTAATTCAAATAAAAATGCCGAAAAAATATTTGATAAGCTGTTAAGCAATTTAAATGCGCGGGCAGCTGACAGTACAGTTTATGCCCTTTTGTTAAAGGGGAAGTCAAGATAGATGGTGTAAATGCGCTACTATTTAATGGCAAAGCCGTCCTCAAGAGACGGGGTTTCGGACTCAATTTTTCGATGACCAGAGTAAATGCGAAGTTAATTATTCATGGGGGAGCGAGTTCCCTAGAGGATAAAGGTGGTTTAGAATCAGTGCGCGATTCTCTCCGGGGGATTGTCAAGAATATTTACAACCTCCTTGACAATGGTGCTACTGCTGTGGAAGCGGTGACAAAAGGATGTATGTTACTGGAGGATGAACCGCGATTTAATGCTGGGACTGGTTCGGTGGTGCAATCGGACGGTCAGGTGCGAATGAGTGCAGCCTTGATGGATGGTCGTCACCAGCGTTTAAGCGGTGTCATTAACGTCTCGCGGGTACAGAATCCCATTAGCCTGGCTCAATTTCTCCAAAGTCAAGAGGATCGCATTCTCTCGGAAATTGGGGCTGCAGATCTGGCCCGAGAATTACAAATTCCCCTCTATGATCCCCTAACCGATTATCGGATTCAAGAATGGATGGAGGAAAGAAAGACGAATTTTAATCGCAAAATGGCCCGTTTATTCGCCGACTCCTCAGCGCGACGGGGAACTATCGGGGTAGTAGCTCTTGATCAACAAGGAGACATCGCCGCCGGAACTTCTACCGGAGGTAAGGGATTAGAAAGAATCGGTCGCGTTAGTGACAGTGCCATGCCGGCCGGCAATTATGCCAATCCATGGGCCGGAGTAAGCTGTACGGGGGTCGGGGAAGATATTATCGATGAGTGTTTAGCCGCTAAAGTGGTCATTCGCGTCACCGATGGTTTTTCCCTCGCCGCTGCCGTGGAGAAATCGATGCACGAATCCCAAACTAATGGTCGGGATCTGGGCATGATTTCCCTTGATCGTCAGGGTAATATTGTTTGGGGGAAAACGGCGGAAATTCTCTTGGCTGCCTATCACGACGGTCAGGCGATCGGTGATACCCTAGAATGGCACGGTGAAAACGCGGGTTTAATCGGTCATGTCGCCGTCGGATAGTGGAACAAACCGCGATCGAGCCTAGTCTTCTCGGTTAATCTGTGCAAGATACTTCTTCTCGAAAAATCTCCGTGTGGCAATATATTATTCCTATTTTTGACCCCGATGTGAAAAACTGGTCAGCCGAAGCGCGATTATTGCGCTGGATGACTTTTTTGTGGCTGTTAGTCGGGTTAGTGGTGCTTTTTTCTGCTTCCTA
This sequence comes from Microcystis sp. M169S2, assembly GCF_020245865.1. Classification (NCBI taxonomy): domain Bacteria; kingdom Bacillati; phylum Cyanobacteriota; class Cyanophyceae; order Chroococcales; family Microcystaceae; genus Microcystis; species Microcystis sp. M169S2. The sequence goes on along the minus strand of NZ_JADBUB010000009.1, from coordinate 18,559 downwards.
CGCTCTGGCTGACAGTCGCTTTGATAACGGACTATACTATTTTATCCGCCAATTAATCTGGCTTTGGATTGGCTTAATTGGCTTTAATTTCTTGGTGCGATTGCCGATCGAGAAACTCCTCAAAATCGCCCCCTGGATGATTTTATTAGTTTTAGGATTAATTTTGATCACTCTCATCCCCGGTTTGGGAGCTAATATCAATGGTGCCACCCGTTGGATTAAAATCGGGCCGATTCTCTTGCAACCGTCGGAATTTATGAAACCGTTTCTCGTCCTGCAAGGAGCGGCGGTTTTCGGTGGATGGCCGCGTTTAAATGTCAATCAACGGTTAACTTGGATCGCTATTTTTGGACTAATTCTAGCCGGCATCCTCTTACAACCTAACTTGAGTACCACTGCTCTGTGTGGTATAACTCTCTGGCTGATCGCTCTTGCCTCCGGTCTGCCTTTATCCTACATGACCAGCACCGCTTTACTGGGTTTAACTATGGCCGTGGTCAGTGTTACTTTCCGCGAATACCAGAGAAAACGGATTTTATCTTTCCTAGACCCCTGGCAGGATCCCCGGGGTGATGGTTATCAATTAGTGCAGAGTTTACTGGCGATCGGTTCTGGCGGAACCACTGGCAGCGGTTACGGTTTATCCCAACAAAAATTATTTTATCTACCCTTCCCAGATACGGATTTTATTTTCGCTGTCTTTGGCGAGGAATTTGGTTTTATTGGCGGTATTTTACTGTTAATCATGCTATTTCTCTACGCTACTCTTGCCCTGATCGTGGCGGTTAAATGTCGTCATCGCATCAAAAAATTAGTGGCGATCGGGGCGATGGTTATTTTAATCGGTCAATCTCTGTTAAATATCGGTGTGGCTACTGGTTCTTTACCCACTACGGGCCTACCTTTCCCTCTCTTTAGCTATGGCGGCAGTTCCAGTTTAGCCAGTCTCTTTTTAGCCGCCCTCTTAATCCGGGTGGCTAGGGAAGAAAATGACCCCGATCCAGTTCCCACCAATAAAAAAAGTCCTCAGAAAACTGTCTCGGTTTTCAGTCATCAGTGATGAATTATGAATTATGAATTATGAGGTGGGGAAGTGGGGAAATTGAACTAAAACCCCAAAACCCCAACCCCCAACACCTAAAACCTGTCTCCTGACTCCTGATTTCTGATTTCTGATTTCTGACTTCTGACTTCTGACTCCTTACTCCTTACCCCTTACCCAATGTTCGACAAAGATAAGCAAAAATTATTGATTAACTCCACAAACTTGAGAATATTTAAATTAACATTCCGCAATATTTACAAATTCTTAAAAATTAATTGAGAAAGATTTTTATTTAACAACGATGTTATTATGGTTACAGCGATTTTACTGAATTTCATAGTGGCCTATTTTGTGCTTTTTTGGACATCAACGCTTGAAACCCTTGCCACAGCTAGAAGGTAATCCTAATCAAGACGGGTAAATGAGTCAATTTCACCCACAACGATGATCTTTTTTTTGTGTAGTTTTATTGCAAAAAAAAAGTTTTTTTGACAAAAAGCACAAAGTATGCTGCTGTCAACGGACTTCGTGGGTGTTGAGGGGAGAAAGGAGCGGGGGTGTGGGGAGAATAAAGCTGCCTTTTGCCTCCTGCCTTTTGCCTCCTGCCTTTTGCCTCCTGCCTTTTGCCTCCTGATTATTGATTACTGATCACTGATTACTGATTACTGATTGGGTGTCACCTGATCGATAACCTTGAGAGTGCCGTCATCCTTAACAGTCCAGACATCGTAACTACCGACCACATCGCCATTTTCATCGATATCCACATTGCCACTGGCCCCTTGATAGTTAATATCCTCGCCTTTGCGAATCATTTCCATAGCTTGACAAGCATCGGTTACTTCCGTCCCCGGACCATTAGCCACCTCACGAATCTTGCTTTGAATCCCTTCACCAGTGTTAGATTTAGCCGCCTCAGCTGCTAACATCAATAAAACCGCCGCGTCCCAAGTATGGGGAACAAAAGCGGTGACATCCTTGCCGGTCTTTTCCTTCCAGAGAGTAGTAAAAGCACTTAAAGCTTGACCGTCGGCCCCTGGGACTGTACCTAGGGCGCCGGCAATAATTGACTTACCATCGGTTCCTTTCCCCACCTGTTTGGTGAAATCTTCCGAATAAACCCCATCAGTGAGGAGGACAGTAACTCCTTTGGTCAACCCCTGTTTATAGGCCGCTTGTAGTAATAAACTGCCCGTTTCAGCGTAAAGGACTGCCGCTACAGCATCCGGTTGGTTAGCGAAGGCAGCCGCCGCTTCACTATCGAGAGTGGCAGCTTTCGGGTCATAACGGACGGGATTCTGCTTATTAGTGATAGTACCGCCTAATTTATCAAAAGCACTCACGAATTCCCGTTCAAATCCGACTCCATAATCGTTATTGATCACGACGGTGGCCACATCTTGAAAACCCTTTTTCTTAGCTAGGACTGCTAAAGCTTGAGCTTGGTAGGTATCCGGGGGAGCCGTCCGCGCCCAAAAACCTTGAAAATCGCCTTTTTTCGCCCTGTCAGTAAATACGGGACTGGTGCTACCCGGAGAGACTAACATAACTTTATTTCTCACCGCCACATCGACGGCTGCTCCCGATACACTACTGGCAAAAGAACCGATCACACCGGCTACTTTATCCACCTCCGCTAGTTTCGTCATCGCCGAAGCACCGGCGGCGGGATCGGTTTGGTCATCTTCTTTCACGAGGGTGACGGGTTTGCCATTGACTCCACCACAGGCATTGATAGTCTCTACCGCTAGGGCGGCTGCTTCGGGCATATTTTGACCAATGGCGGCTAAATCTCCGGTAATGGGCAGTAAAGCCCCTAATTTTAGTCCCTCATCACCGGGGGCAGTGGTGGTGGGACTAGAGGCGTTGTTATTCGGGGTTTGGGCATTATTACAAGCGGTTAAAAAGTTAGCTAAGAGGCTGATGCTCAGGGTTAGGGCTAGGGGCGATCGAATATATCTCTGCATGGCAGTAAAATCAAGGATGAGTTAAGGTTGCAAGGCTGAAAAACCCGGACTGGGAAAATTCTAATCGATGTTAGCATTCTCTCCAAATCAAACAGGTTTTCATCTTAATTTAGATATTGATGGAAAAAATGGCTAATTTGTTCGATCTATGCCGTGGGGTGTGGGGTGTGGGGAAGTGGGGAAATGGGGAAGTGGGGAAGTGGGGAAGTGGGGAAGTAGAGCATTTGGCTGAAATTTCCCTAAACCCCTAAACCCCTAAAGCCCTAAACCCCTCAATCTCTAAATCCCTATCTCCTGCCTCACCCCACCAACAAACTTTTTCAGTAAACCCCACTTAGGAAGCTTTGGCTAAAACGGTGTTCTGGTTTAAAAACTGAATCGCGGTTTGGTATTGACTATCTTTTTCGGTGCCGATTTCCTCATAGGTGATCGGTTCCTGGGCCACCAGTTGATCCGGCATAATTCCTAACTTATGAATATCATGGTGGCCAGGAGTTTCATATTTAGCCACGGTAATTGCTAATCCTGCCCCATCGGGTAACTCGAATAGAGACTGAATTAATCCCTTACCGAAAGTCTTTTCTCCCACTAAAACCCCTCGCTGATTGTCCTGTAATGCTCCAGCTAAAATCTCGCTGGCGCTGGCGGTTCCCTGATTGACTAAAACCACTAGAGGCGCATCGGTTAAAGCATTGCCAGCAGCGGCAAAACTATCGGCAATTCCCTCACGATTAACCGTATAAACGATAGTTCCCTGATTAATCCACATCCGAGCGATTTCTATGCCCGCTTGCAGTAAACCACCGGGGTTATTTCTTAGATCCAAAATATAACCCTTTGCCCCTTGTTTTTGTAAATCTGTCACAGCTTCCGAGACTTCTTTGGCAGCATTAGCACTAAATTGATTTAAGCGCACATAACCGATGGGCAAGGAACTAGAATTTTTATCCAAAACCGCTACCACTGGACTTAAAGAAATGCGTTGGCGGGTTAAAGATAGGGTTTTTGGTTGACTTTTTTGATAGGGAAGAATGACTAAGGAAACTTCTGTTCCGGCGGTCCCGCGCATTTTGGCGGCTGCTGCATCGAGGGTTAAAGTAGTGGTATCGATACCATCAATAAACAAAATGCGATCGTGGCTAGTTAGACCAGCGGCCTCGGCAGGAGAACCGGCAAGGGGGGCAACCACTTCTAAGTAACCATTGTCGGGATTGATATTAATTTGCAGTCCTACCCCCGATAATTCCCCCGTGGTGCTAATTTGTAGGTTATGGTATTGATCCGGTCGCAGGAGACGGGTAAAGGGTTCATCGAGGGTGGCTAACATCTGTTCGATGGCATTATAGGCCGCCGTCCGATCGTTGAGGGGTTTTTTGATGAATTGTTCCCGCACCTGCCACCAGTTTTGATGATTAAAGGTGTCATCATAATAGGATTGGTTGACTAATCGCCAAGATTGCAGTAGTAATTTTTGTTCTTCGCTAAAGGCGGCTGCTGTGGGTGTCCATGCCATCCAAGTTAGACAAAACCAAAATCCCACCAATAATCCCGCCCACAACGATTTTTTTCTCATCTTGCTTCTCTTATAAATCCAGTGCTGATCTGCTGATTATTTTCAGTATAGTCTTTTCTCTGAAATCGATTCGGCTCTCCCAGGTTTGGTGGATAAAATGTATTCTAAGATACAGTACTGTGGCCGAGCGCGTAGAGCGAACCACAGAGACACAAAGGACACAAAGATCGATCGTTCCTGATAAAAAAGAGGGTAGTTATGGTTAACTACCCCAAAAAATTCTACTAAATCGGTGCTATTAAGCGATCGCTTAATTGTTCAGCTACTAGACAGCCACAACTTTTTTGCTGACTTGGGTTAATTGCCCTTTAGCATATTTGGCTGCGTAATCATCGAGGGACATTTGTTTGATTTTGCTGGCGTTACCGGCGGTACCAAATTGTTGATAGCGATCGGCACAAACTTTCTGCATATATGTGATCGAGGGTTTCAGGAAGAAACGGGGATCAAACTCTTTCGGGTTGCTGAATAGCGCTTCCCGAACTGCGGCGGTAATTGCTAAACGGCAGTCGGTGTCGATATTGATTTTACGCACACCACTCTTGATGCCTTTTTGGATTTCTTCCACGGGAACACCGTAGGTTTCAGGGATAGCGCCACCGAATTGGTTGATTAATTCGAGGAGATCTTCGGGAACCGAGGAAGAACCGTGCATGACCAAGTGAGTATTGGGTAAGCGGTTATGAATTTCTTCAATGCGGCTAATAGCGAGAATTTCGCCGGTGGGTTTGCGGGTAAATTTGTAAGCACCGTGGCTAGTACCAATGGCTACTGCTAAAGCATCTACTTGGGTTCTTTCGACGAAATCCACCGCTTCATCGGGATCGGTTAACAGCATCGAGTGATCTAATTCCCCTTCAAAACCGTGGCCGTCTTCGGCTTCTCCTTTACCGGTTTCTAAGGAACCTAAACAACCGAGTTCCCCTTCCACACTAGCACCGATCGAGTGGGCAACTTTTACTACTTCAGCAGTAACGTTAACGTTGTACTCGTAGGTGGCGGGAGTTTTGGCATCCGCTTCTAAGGAACCATCCATCATGACGCTGGTGAAACCGTTACGGATGGCCGAGTAGCAGGTGGCGGGTTCATTACCGTGATCTTGGTGCATCACGATGGGGATATGAGGATAGGTTTCCACCGCGGCGGTGATCAAGTGACGCAGGAAGTTTTCCCCTGCATATTTGCGCGCACCGCGAGAAGCTTGTAGAATAACGGGGCTGTCGGTGGCTGCCGCCGCTTGCATGATCGCTTGGATCTGCTCCATATTATTTACGTTAAAAGCGGGGATGCCATATCCGTTCTCAGCCGCGTGATCCAACAATAACCGCATGGGGACGAGTGCCATATCCTTTACTCCTTAATCTATTTCTTGTTTTTTGTCTCTTTAAATTCAAGAAAGTTAATTCTCTTACCTGTTAATCTTAAGATAGTTTTTACACTTTGACGATCCCCAAAAAAAATTTTTTCGGGTTTCGTCCTAAGATGACCACAATCTCCGTTGCGGTGGACCTTTAAGTAGTTCGTGTGTATTAAATAGCAGCTGGGGAATTGGCAATTTTTCTGGGCAGCGAGGTAAACAATCACCACATTCAGTACAATTATTCGCCTTGCGTCCGGGGAACCAATGACCGGCATTTTCCAGCATTCGATAGCGATACTGGCCAAAATCGGTCATTTCGTAAGCTACTGCCAGATTCCGCAGTCTCAACACTTCAGGGATGTTAATATTTTCGGGACAGGGTAAACATTGATAACATTGGCTACATAGATCTGTGGCCAATTTATCGGTTAAATGTGCCTCTAAACGCTTAAAAACGGCAATTTCTGCCGCATCTAAGGGCTGATCTCGTTCGGATACGTTAATAATTGCCTCTAATTCCTCTGGTATCGCTGCCCCGACGCTGAGGGTAGTAATGCGCGGATCGCTCAATAAAAAACGATAATTTAGCTCTAGGGGTGAAAAAGGGGCGCATAATTCCTCTAGCTTCTTGGGAGGTCTGTGGAGACTACCTCCCTTATCAGCAGGGGAGATAATAAACACACCCATGTCCTTGGCTTGGGCTAAAGCGATCGCTGGTTGCTGTCTTTGCCAAAAAAAATAGTAATGGATATTGACAAAAGCGAAGAAATCTGTATTGATTGTCTCCAGAATAATTTCTAGGGGTGCATGGGTAGAAAAGCCGATATGGCCGATTTTTCCAGCTTCTTGAGCCATAAAAACGGCTTTCATGCAGCCTTGCGGGTCTTTAATCCAGTTTAAATGCTCGCGGGTGTTAATACCGTGAATTGCTAGACAATCGAGGTAATTTAATTGTAATCGTTCTAGGGATTCGGCGATCGCTTTTTCCATAGTTTGGCGATCGGGAGTGGGGACTAATTTCGTGGTCAGATAAACCCGCTCCCGCACCCCTTGACGCTGCAGGTAGCGACCGAGAAAAACTTCGCTATTACCGTAACCTCTGGCCGTTTCTAGGTGATTAATCCCCAATTCTAGGGCGCGATCAAGTGTTGCGGCAAATACCGACTCTGAGGACAAACAGCGCATTGTCCCCAGGGAAAACAGCGAAAATTGCCAATTAGTACGGCCAAATCGTCGATAACGCATTGATTCACGGATTTATTCGAGGTATAAAAGTCTGTCCAATTGAGAGGTTTAGTTTCTTGATTTTCGTATTCTTGTATTTGCCAGAGGATTGCTCTAGCCGTATTCTTTAAAGAGATTAAAACTTGCTTAAACTGACTTGTTTTCTCTGTCATTGTTTGACAGCCCCAATAAATTCCGAATGTAAGTTTGGAATCCCCCCAAACCGCCATCGTCATCCCAACGCTGTCTGAAAGTTAGTAACTTCTCCAATTCCATCACATTCCCACCTTGATACCTGACTCGATAATCAAACATCGCATCTGCTTTTGCTGATACAGGTGGATTATCAAAATCAATAGCCCAAAGCACCTCAACAATTCGATAGATGTCGTAATTATCCTTGCCAATTTCACGTTTGGCTTTGCAGTCGAGAACTTTTACTAAATGGGTAACATACCCTCGCTGTCTGAGTAGTATCAAACTATCTTTTTCGGGTTTATTGGCATTGACTTCATCGTCTTTCCATGCCAGTTTGAAGGAATTAGAAACCTTATATTCCCGATATGCCCATGTACCATCGTGTCGCCTTACATTTTTAGTCCACTTCAGAGCTTGTAAATCCATGTCAATATCTCTAAATAAAACTATAAGTTAAACTCGATCGCGATGACGTCGATCAGCGATAAAAGACTCCACCAATTTAACATCTTCGACACTACCGATCACTAAAGGTGTGCGGTAGTGTAATTTATCGGGAACGATATCTAAAAGATTTGTCACCCCATCACTAGCTTTACCTCCTGCCTGTTCAATTAAAAAAGCAAGGGGTGCAGTTTCATAAATTAAGCGCAATTTTCCCTGGGGATTTTTAACAGTACCAGGATAGAGAAAAACGCCTCCCTGCATTAAAATTCGATGGATATCTCCCACTAATGCCCCACTGTAACGGGCTGTGTAACCATCATGACGGTGGACATAACGAGTATAGTCGCGAATTGCCTCATCCCACTGCCAAAAATTGCCCTCATTGGTACTATAAATCGGGCCATGGTCGGGGATAATAATATTCTCTTGGGCAAGGATAAATTCCCCTAAACTGGGGTCAAGGACAAAGGCATGAACACCGCGACCGATCGAGTAAACTAAAATAGTCGAGGGTCCGTAGAGAATATAACCGGCGGCGATTTGTTTACGACCATTTTGCAGTAAATCCCGCGCCTCTCCGTCTAAATCATTGTCTTCCTGTTGACGGATGGCAAAAATCGAACCCACATTTAGGTTAATATCCACATTGGAAGAACCATCGATCGGGTCGTAGAGTAGGGTATAGCGACCGATGGGACAGTTTTCTGGAATATAATAGGGTTTATCCATTTCCTCGGAAGCAAGACGGCAAACTAAACCACTTTGCTTAAAAACCGAGATAAATACCTCATTGGCAAAAACGTCCATTTTCTTGACTGATTCCCCTTGGACGTTGGTTTCTCCGGTAAAACCTAGCACATCCGCCATTAATCCCGCTTTACTGAGACGACGGGCAATTAATTTCCCGGCTAGGGCAATTCGACTCATAATTGCGCTTAAATCCTGCGCGTCGGGGGAAAAGCTTTGTAATTGTTGCAGGACGTGACGGGAGAGGGTGGTACAATCTCGATCGAGGCTATATTCGGGGATAGAAAAGGGAATATTGCTAACCATAACTGTAATTGCCAGTAATAAAGTAATAAAGGGAAAACCGTCTAGTCTCAATTATGACTATGATTTGATCCTATAGCGGTAAGCGCTTGAGTGAGATACAGACCAAGCTTTGCCTAGCATGGTTTATAGCTCGTGACACTGTACCTCATACGACTGCACACCGCTATAGCCAAAATTTTCCCTATTGTTTGGCCAATTTTTAGATCAGTTTTAGAGTTGGCTAATTTTTACCCCATTGATCATTAAATCTCGGTCAATAGTTGTCCTCTCAATTTAAGTCAATGGGGATGCACCGGGCAAGCGTTTATATTTCAAGTAATAGGCAAAAACTGTTATTAAAACAATAACGATTGTGCCGATACCTAAATAGTTAGGAACCCAAAAAGCCGCCCCAATGGTGTTAATTTCTCCCGGTTTTAAATGCCAAATTAACTGATTATTAACTTGTTCTACTGGGGGATTTAATCCTGAGTCATCTTCAATATTTTGACCAGCGAAGGGAGTATTTAAAGCGAAGTCGATATCGACTAAGGAACCGGGGCTAATGATAATATTTCCCTGTTCGGAAAGTACACCTAAAGCCCGCAAATCAACGGTTAATTTTAAGTTTTTCTGGGTCAAAAAGAACCAATCTTGTTCTGTCACTGCCAGTTTTGAATCTAGTTGCAGTAACTTTATATCATCGGTATTAGGGGAATTTTTGATTTTAAAGGAAGAACTAGGATCAAAAAATTGATTGAATTTTTCCTCTAATTCCTGACTATTACTAAAGGGAATAGTGACAATTATTTCTCGTTCGGAAATAGGAGCGGTTTTCCCCTTAAGTAATTTTGCCCTCTGTTCGATACTATTTAACCATTTAGTGGCTTCGGTTTGACTGAGACTGGTTAAACGTTGTCCGAGGGTGATATGTTGAATAATTTCCCCGTGGTGTTGGTGGGGAAAATTAATGCCCACATCGTAACGGACACAGCCAGTTAAAAAGAGAAAAATACCGCATAAAAAGGGCAGAATAAAGCGGGTTTTCCTGATTTTTTCGGTGGTTGGTTGATTCATAATTAATCTTCTTCTAAGTCGTCATAACTTGCTGAACTGCCACCGCTAACCGTAACTAGATCGATTTGCTGACGATAATAGTCTACATCTTTTACCTCCACTTCTACCTCATCACCGAGACGATAGGCAACGCGATTTTTCCGTCCTACCAAACAGCTATGACGAGCGCGATATTCGTACCAGTCATCCTTGAGAGAAGAAACATGAACCAATCCTTCCACTAATAAATCGGAAATTTCCACGAAGAAACCATAGGATTGTACACCAGTAATTAAGCCGCGAAAAACTTGACCCATTCTTTCTTTCATTTTCTCGGCTTTTTTCAATCCTTCTAGGTCTTTTTCCGCATCTTCAGCAATTTTTGAGCGATCATTGAGATGGGAAACAATGAGATGGCTTTCTTCTTCTAACTCCTCCTGAATTTGACTTGGGAGAATATTCCAATTAATCTGTCCATGACAGCTATTACTGCCCAAATTAACCCCAACTTTGACGATTTTGCTGCGGCGATCTTTCCCCTCTGTTAATAGGATTTTTAACACCCGTTGTACCCAAAGATCGGCATATCTTTGTAGGGGTGAGAGACAGTGGGTATAATTGCTAGGATAGGCCAAACCAAAATGGGGCAGAGGATGGCTGCTATATCTAACTAATTTGAGAGTTTCTTGCAGGAGATAATTAAGTACTTTCACCGATGAGGAAGCGGAAAAAGTGCGGGTGAGATTTTGATAGTCATTGGGTTTAATCTCCTCCTCGGCAGTTAAATTTAATTCTGCCCCTAAATTATTGGCTAATTTGAGTAAATCCTCCAATTCATCCCAATCCGGTTCCGATTGTCCACAGTAGATACAGGGCAAGTTTAAAGCTTGCAAATGTTCAGCGACAACTTTGCCGGCTAAAATTGCCACTTCTGTCAGTAAAGAACGGGCCGGTAAATTATTAGAAGCGAGAACAGTCCCCCCCCGTCCTTCGTCTTTGTAGGGAGAGATTTTGTCTAATTGAATATCAAAACTACCCCGCTGCAGACGTTGGGATTTTAGGGTGGGGCAAACGCTGAAAAATAAATCTTTCAGGGTTTCAACGGTATCGGTGGGGGCAGCTTCGCTATCTTCTTCACTGAGCAGATCGCGCACCTGTTGATAGGTAAAATGTTGATCCACTTGGATGAGGCTGCGGGTGATTTCGTACTCCACTAGCTCCCCCTTATCATCGAGGGTGACGAGGATAGAAATAGCGGGGCGCTGTTCTTGGGGTGACAGGGAACAACGACTGGTAAGGGCAGCCGGGACTAATGGCAGCACTTTTTCGCCTAAATAGACGGCTGTTCCCCGTTTTTTGGCAACTTTATCCAATAATCCGCCCCGTTCAATGTAACGGGTGACATCGCTGATATGAATGGCGACTTGCCAGCGATTTTGGTTGATTTTCTCTAAAGAAAAGGCATTTTCAATGATCGAGGGATAATCTAGGGGGGTGTCATCTTCGATGGTAAAGGTGAAGAGTGGGGTTAAATCTCGCAGTTGTTCTTTTTCGCCACTATCGAAGAAATCTGCTAAATTATCGGCAATTTCGAGGGCTTCTGGCGGAAAATTATGGGGTAGATCGTGTTTACAGGAGACGATATCCGTGTCGGCAGCGGCCTCGGCAGTAGAACCGAGAACGCGAGTAACTTTGCCGATGGGGGGCATTTCCCCTAGGGGATAACGGAGGACGGAAACATGAACGAGGTGATCGATATTTTCTTGGAGATTTTGACCATTTTCGAGGAGATTAAGCGTAAATTTCAGGCGATCATCGAGGGGAACCGCCACGAACTGCTCATTTTCCTGTTTTACTTGCGCTAGAAGCGAAGGATTAGCTCGTTCGAGAATTAATCTCACCTCTCCTTCCGGAGAACGACGACGGGTTCCCTCGCGGATGATTTTGACTAAAACTCGATCGCCATTCCAAGCGTTACTGAGATGATTTTTCGAGACGTAGATGTCATCAGCATCTTCGATATCTTGGATAGCAAAGCAAAATTCTTTACTGGAACAGCGCAGCTTTGCTTCTACGATATTTTCCTCGATCACACGACGATAGCGCCCGCGTTCTTTGACAACCATTCCCAGACGTTCCAAAGCATCGAGAATCACTTGCAATTTTTCGCAGCTTTCAGGGTCGTCTTCGCAGCCTAATTTTTTTTCGAGAAGTTTACCCGTAGCTAATTTATCATCACTAAGATGAGAGAGGAGTGTGGCGATCGAGAAGTCCATCTAACAATAATCCTTACTTACAAGACACTGACGGAATGGTGGACAATTAAGTTTAAATACTTATATAATGAGAGGGTTGATTTAAACCATTGACTCGAGAGATTATCTCTATCGGGCTAATTGCGATCGCTGGTGGTGACAGTGAAGGTAAACTGACCAAGCATCGAACACCCGAACCTACCCTGAGAATTATCGAAGCCTTCGTTAGTATAAGCCAATAGCGAACACTGGCAAACCTTTTGGCGATCGCTCATCTTGCTGGCAGAAGCTTCAGCCTAGTAGAATCTTGTTACTGTGGGCAAGGCTAATCCTAGGACTGAAAATTTTATCTAATCTTTAATCCTAGCAAGAACTTGCTACATTTTTCCATAATTACGATAGAGTATTTTAGTATAAGTACAAAAGAACTCGAAAAAGTCACCATGTTGCAAAAGTTACGCCAACGTTACCCCCAAGTTGCCCTGATTAGCGAGTTAGTTCAAATCGATCACGGCAAGTATATTGTGAGAGCGATCATCGAAATTGAGGGAAAAACGGTCGTTACAGGTTTAGCAGCGGCAGATACGGTGGAAATCGCCGAAGATAGAGCCAGAGAACGAGCTTTACTGCTTTTAGAGGCTGAAAGCACCCCCGATCTCCAGCTTGTGGAAAAAATCAGCCCCAATAATATTTCTCTACCGGAAGATTTACCTAAACCCGTCGCTAGTGCCAAAAAATCGACTAAAACGGCTAAAGTCACTGAAATACCTCGTCCTGAAGCTAAAATTGAACCGGAATTACCCCAAGTTCAGGATATTCCCCCAGCTAAAATTGAACCGGAATTACCCCAAGTTCAGGATATTCCCCCAGCTAAAATTGAACCGGAATTACCCCAAGTTAAGGATATTCCCCCAGCTAAAATTGAACCGGAATTACCCCAAGTTCAGGATATTCCTTTACCGGAACCAGAGCCTTTATTATTAGAAATGGAACCCGATAATTACTCCTTATTATCAGAATTGCCAGAAGAAGCGAGTTTAACTGAAGAAGAACCCCCGGCACTGGAACCAGTTGTTATTATTCCCGAAGAAATCGATTATTCAGTGCTTAAAACTAAAATTGATGTGGAGATGAAACGATTAGCTTGGACCACAGAAAAAGGTCGGGAATACCTGATTTCTACCTATGGCAAAAAGTCTCGTTTACTGCTAACTAATGAGGAGTTATTAGAATTCTATAACTACTTATCTAGTATCAGTGCCTAATCACTAAACCTGCTGCATAAATTAAAAATCTTCCGTTAAGTGAGGAGTCTCCGAGCCAGTATTCTCGGAGTCAGGAGAAGCAGAAAGAAATAGATTATTTTCTGGCAGTATAAAAGCGATCTTTTTCTGGAAAATGCGATTAAAAACTCACTTTTGCGGGAGATATAATAAAGAAGCTATTAGCTGCCAGTCTTTTTTTCCCTATCTCACTGATAACTGATAACTGATAACTGATAACTGATAACTGAATTAGTTTCTTACTGCTTCTGTTTCCGCTTCTTTGGGAACAACAACTGGCACTCCGCTGACTGTTTCAATTTGATAAACAACGCGACTTAATTGGGAAGGACAACAGAGAGGATCCGTATCTTTATAGCGATTAAAAACCACAATAATTCGATCGCTATTTTGTAAAACAATTCTCTGAGATGCACCATCAGTGCGCGAATCCATCGGTCGCGGGGAAAGAGTGCCAGCGAATTTACCATCGACAAAAACAAAGTCTTGATAACCCATTGGTCGGCACATTCCATCCACTCCACTCATGGCCGAAATAACGCTAGTTTTGCCATAGGTTTGCACGGCCCCGTACAGTAACCATCCTGCTTTATTAAGCGCTTGATCATTGGCAGTAATTGCCGGACGAACCTGTTCACGACACTGGTTATCGATCACGGTTTTAACGGGAGATTTGGGGATAGGGGACTTGGCTTTATTCCAATTAGTTAACGGTCGATCAAACCAAGCTCGCGGAGTTTCTTTTTCTGGGGTTTGGCTAATAACTTCTAATAGCTTCCATGTTTCTGAATTTTGATTAGTAGCTGGATTGGAGACGGTTTCAACGCTAACTTTAATTTGATAGAAAAATCCCGGTTTATAATCAAATCCCTCGATACTATTAGGGAACAATCTCCAGTTTTCCTCTGGTTTCTCTCGCATCTGTAAACAGTCTTTGGTTGCGCCTTGGCTACAGGGTTGTTTCCGAGAATGGATATAAATTGTCTTTTCCGTGCGCGTGGTGGTTGGTGCGGGGGTAAAAGTGAGTATTCCTAAACCTTCGGGAGTACGATAAAATAATTGTAAATCGCCTTTAGCTGTCACTTGGAATTGTTCCACTCCTTGCAAGGCAGCAAGATATTGATTTTCCTGTTTCATCTGCGGTTCCGGACAAGCTTTTTTCGTAGTAGCGATCGCTTGGTTGATCTGAAGCGTGTCATCATTGACTTGATAGCCAGTATTATACTGGTTGCATCCGGCCGAACCACTGAGGATATTTTTCTGGAAAGCGGCAGTAATTTCCGTTTCTTTGACCAAACTTCCGGCTGTCCAACCCCTTAGTTTCCATCGAGTCCCCTCCAAAGGGGAAGTATTAGCGATCGCTGCTTTCCCCGCTAAAGCACAACTTAGGGCAATTGTCAAGAAAATTCCCGTTTTTTTGGCGTTCAAAATTGCTATTCTCCTCGTCAAAGCAACAATTCTATTATGGCGTGGGGTAATCGACTCAGTGGTTAGGATAATTTTTCAGATTTCTCTTTCTGACCATCTCGTGACGGATTAAGAGAGAACAAGTTCCCGCAAACCTTAACCCAGTCAGAAAGTCAACGTTGTCATTAATCACTTTTTGCCTTCACAGGGCCAAAAGTTGACCCCAGTTCACCTTAAGCAGTACAATAAAAACCTTGAATGACCCCTTAAACAAAAAAAACATCATGGCACAAGGACAAGGATTCGGATTCGGTCTCGGTAAGATTAAAGAACTACAAGACGCTTTCCAAAAAGCGCAACAGGTGCAACAAGGGGCCAAAGTTCTGCAAGAAGAACTGGAAACTATGGAAATTCCTGGCCAGAGTGAGAATGGCTTGGTGACAGTCTATCTCAGTGGCAACCAAGAACCCCGGGGTATTGAAATCGACCCTTCTCTCCTCTCCCAAGATCTGGAGATTGTGGCTGGGTCTATTCTAGAAGCCATGAAAGCCGCCTATGATGCCTCCACGGAAACCATGCGCAGCAAAATGGAAGAACTGACCATGGGTTTAAATATCTCCAGTATGTAATCGCTTTTGACCGCAATGGTAAGATGGAAAGTTGGACTAACAAACAAGGAGGTTCAACTTTGCTGACTTTGGGTGTCAATATCGACCATGTGGCCACAATTCGCCAAGCGCGTCGGACTGTGGAACCGGATCCCGTGGCGGCGGCAGTTTTGGCCGAAATCGGCGGTGCTGATGGCATTACCGTTCACTTGCGCGAGGATCGTCGTCATATCCAGGATCGCGATGTGCGGATTCTCCGGCAAACGGTGCGGACTCATCTGAATCTGGAAATGGCCCCGACGGAGGAAATGATCGCCATTGCTCTCGATATTAAACCTGATTATGTCACCCTTGTCCCCGAAAAGCGCGAGGAAGTGACCACGGAAGGGGGGATCGATATGCTGGGCAATTTTAACCGTTTTTGTCGGGTTGTAGAGCGCCTACAAGCGGCTAATATCCCCGTTAGTTGGTTTATTGATGCCGATCTTGCCCAAATTCAAGCGGCCGCTAATACGGGGGCGAAATTTATCGAACTCCATACCGGTCAATACGCCGAAGCACAACAGGAGAGCGATAGTCAAGCCGCATTAACAATTCTTAAAGAAGGTTGTGAATACGCTTCCTCTCTCGGTTTGCGGGTGAATGCCGGCCACGGTTTGACCTATTGGAATGTTTATGATGTCGCCTGTTTGCCCAATATGGAAGAATTGAACATTGGTCACACAATTATCAGTCGCGCAGTTTTGGTCGGGTTGGAACGGGCCGTTAGGGAAATGAAATTGGCTATGCGTGGGCAATTGTAAAAGCCATCAGCTATCAGCTAATCTCCCGACTCAGGAACAATTACACTGAAAAATTAAAGGAAAGATCATGACAACTTATTATTATTTGGTAGCCAGTCAAAAGTTTTTAGAAGAAGAAGCGATCGAAAAGGAAGTTTTGAAGGAAAGAATCAGGAATTATCAAGAAAAAGGTCAAGAAATTGATTTTTGGTTAATTGCCAATCCAGCTTTTTTAGATACTCCCGCTTTTGCCGATATCAAAAAGAAAACTCCCCAACCAGCAGCGGCAATTGTTTCTCTCAACCAACAGTTTATTACTTGGCTGAAATTGCGTCTAGAATACGTTATTACCGGACAGTTTGAAGCTCCTTCCGATAGTATTCCCGAACCGTTAAAATAACTCTTTTTTGTCTGTGGCAAAAAATACAGACGAGGCAATCATCACCAGTTGACTTTGCCTTTGAGCTTGTTGATTTTTCCCCGACCGATTCCCGATACTCGATCCAAATCTTCTAGGGAAGTAAAGGGTTTTTGTTGCCTGGCATCGATAATTTTTTCGGCTAATTTGCCACTGATACCGGGTAAACTATCTAATTCTTCTTTGGTGGCGGTGTTTAAATTAATTAAGCGATCGCTTTTAATTGTTACAGATTGGGGGCAGTTTTTTCTATCCCGTTCGATCCGATTTTTAATAGTTTCCGGCAGTCCTAATTTAGCGGTACGGTAAAGATATTGAAATTCTCGATCGAAATGAGCGGCAACGGTGGGATTATTGATAATAACTAAAGCTTCATCGTTTTGATGGTTAGCGGCTCTTGACCAATTATGAGAACCAGTAATCACAATTTTATCATCGATTAAACCGAATTTATGGTGTAATTTATCTCCCCGGGCTAGATCGGGAACTCCTAGGGTATTAATTGGGTTTTGCCAAGGCTGATTATCTGGTTCATAACGACATTTATTACTGAGAGCAACTCCTAATAAATCTAATCCTTCGCTATAGTATCGGAAGGCAAAACTAGGATCAATTAAAGCTTTAATTTCTATCCCTTTTTGATGTCGTTGGGCGAGAATATTCGCTAAAGGCTGTTCCGTAAAGACAAACAGGGCTAAATCCACGGATTTTTTAGCTTTATTTAAAGTTTCACCGATCAGACCATTGCTAGTAATTGCCCAGGGATAAGCGGTAGAATCGGGGGAAAATTTGACCGTTAGACTACTATTACCGATAGTAATTGTTTGTGGTTTTCTCTGGGGTTTATCTAACCCAAATCTAGGACGATCTTCCCTTCCCCACATCAGATTAAATTCTTTTTGAAAAACTCTAGCTAGTGGGGGATTAGTAATTACTAATAAGTGATTGGCATTCCCGACAGTTTTGGGATTAGAAAAGTCTCCATGAATATCACTTAAGGTATAGTTAGCCGAACTGATTAAAGTAGTGTGATTATCAATAACCATGAATTTATGGTGCATTAAACCGCTACCTTTTGAGCGATCTGCACTATCATCAATTAGGGGAATGCCAGCTTTTTTGAGGATAGTAATTGCATCTCTTTGGGCGATTTCCTCTGTACTTAATTTACCATCTCGATTTATATCAACTAAATCAACAAGGTTTTGATAACGTTCCTGTTCTCGATCGCTTGATTTTTCTTGGTTTTTGGCTAAACTATGAATAGGTTTATTGTAAATATTTTCGAGGATAACCCTAACTTTAATTCCCTGCTGCTGACGAGCAACTAAAGCTTGAGCAATGGCGGGTAAACGTAACTCTTGCACTGCTAGATCGATCGAACTTTTGGCCGAGTTGATATTATCAATAATAACCTGTTCTAAATTATCCCCCGGGCGATTAATTTGGCGATAGGGATCGGTATAATTTGACCCCTGGGCCTGATTATAATTAAAATAGACTTGAATATATTGATCTTGGGGCAAGGGTTGCGGACGATTTTGGATAGCATTCAAAGAATGACAGCCACCCAAAAGAAAAACTGTCCCTAATAAAAATCTTAACTGTTTCATGGGCTGAATTTTTTTTAATCTCAATTTATCTATTGCCATTTTTGTCCACATAATTATCATTATCCTAGGATTCAGGAGTGAGGAGGTAATTTTTACCTAAGCAGGTTCTCGGAAATCGGTATGTACTAAATTGATTATAATCAATCATGATTAGAACTCTTGCAAATTAATTATATGTTATAATAATGGGTTAACTAATTTTCCCCAAAAAATTAGTTAATCAGTACATTTGTCCTGAATGAAAACTTGAAGTTTAACTTTTAACTCAAAACTCTTTAGAGCTGCTTTAAT
>NZ_JADBUB010000089.1:0-3768 GCF_020245865.1 Microcystis sp. M169S2 | reverse complement strand
TTATGCTAAATCAACATACAAGATGCCAAGATAACATACTTCTAACCCAAAAATTCCGAAAGTTTCTAAAGCCATAGCCTCTCCGTTTTATTAGTTTAAGTTTATTGTTGATTCCCTCGACCACCCCATTCGTTGTCCTTCGCTCGAAATAACTAATTATTTCTCCAAACCAGTTTCGGATTGTTTGACAACTCTTAGTAAAAACACTGGTAAAAACACTGGAAGATTTTGCCAACCATTCTGAGATAGATAGCAGTCCTTCTGTCGGATTCTCTGAGGTTTCATAAATCTTTCTAAATTCTTCCTTTAATTCGTGCATCTTTTTCAAATTTGTCAAATTTTCTTTGATAGCTTCTAGTTTGAGTTTTTGGGGTTTCGTTAAATCTTCTTCATTTTTTAACAAGCTATATTTACTTCGCTTTAAAACTTCTAGTTTCGCTTCTTTTTCCGCTTTCTGTTTTTTATTTTTCTGCGCTTCTACCGCTCTTTTTTCTGCTCTTCTCTGTTCGTCTAACTCTTGATTAACTTGTTTTATTACATGGAATCTATCAGCGACTACCTCGGCCGATGGCATCAATTCTTTCACCAGATTTTTATAGAGCAACCAAAGGTCTATGCTCACTTCTTCAATTTGCTCTAACACCTCTTTTCCCCACCCCGTAAGCGTTTCTTTCAACTCTTCTTGTGTTCGCTTCTCTAGAATAGCTATTAGTTTTCCCGTATCTAAATTTACTAAAACCGCACAGTAATTTTTTTTGTCCTTTGACTAGAGCGATTTCGTCAATTCCTAGTCTTTTTAATTCCGATAAATCTGTCTCTGTAATTTCTTCGGCAATGTCCTCTAGAATTCTTTGAATCTCTTCTTCCGTTACGTCATTTCTTCGACTAATATTTAAAATATCTCCTTCTTTTAATTGTTCGAGTATATTCTCGGCTAGTCTTTTCGTATAGGTTCGTTTACTGGCGACAAAATCTAACTATTCACTAAAGGGTTTTCGACAATTATCGCACTTAAATTGACGACGATTAACTTGTAGGTACACTGGTTGTCCTGAGATTGGTAAATCTTTGACTAAATGTCGATGATTTTGGTGTAGTTTATCGCTCTCTAACCCACAATGAGGACAGATTACTTTTTGATTTTTCGATTCAATTCGGAAGACTATACCGATATTTTCTAGATGTCGATAGCCTTGAATAGAGGTTCCTTTTAGGTTCAAAAATTTGTCAAGTATCATAATTAAAATACTCTGGTTTTTGGCAATTATATCAAATTTTAACTCAATTCTCTATCTTTTGGCATTAACCTGTTTGTGCCTTAAATTTTTCTCTGTATAGGTTTCATCTATTTTTGAGCGTAGATACTCTCATCGAATTTTATTTTAAGTTAATTATTTGCATAACAATTTCCGAAGAGCCTTATTTGAGGATGAAGAAATTGATGATAGCTCTCTGAATGTGATTAAGGCGAGTCCCAGTGAATCGGTGCAATCTAAAGAGAGAAAAAAACGGAATCAAGAGAACCTCCCTGTGCGTAGTTTTCGGACTTTGTTGGAAGACCTGGGGACAATTTGCTTGAATACAGTAGAGTGTACGATTAGGGAGGGAAGTTATCGTTTTTCTAAGATAACTCGACCGACTCAACTGCAACAAAAAGCGTTAGATTTATTGGGAGTTTCCCTGATTTGTACCGAGTAACGGGGCGCTGGAAATTCTCTTAATCCCTTCTACAGCACAGCTTATGGCTTTTTGTCAACGGGGAAGTCCAGATATAATATAGCGCACCTAATTATCTCTGTTTCGATAAGACAAAGGGATTGGAATGTTCTCCCGACCAAGAGAACAATATTAGACCTCTTGCATAAATCCGAAAACAAACGATAGAAACAATAATGGGAGGGACTTTCAGTTAATTATTTATTAGTAGTTGATAATCTTCAAAAATGTTGCTGTACAAGGATCGACTTAAGACTTTTGCAAGAGGTCTACTGGTTACTGTTGACTGTTAGCTGTTCCGCTATCGCCTGATTTGACCATGACAGCAATTTCAGCAGACAAACTACCATTAGACATCTCCAAAAATTATAACCCAGTCACAGCTTGCTTTTAGCTTGTGTACTAATTAAATAGTTCGATAGCTGAAATGTATATCTGTCGTTGCTAATTCAATTTTACTGAAAAAATATGAGGCAATTAAAATAATTTTTATTCGAGTATATTCCTTGACTAGAAAGACTTTTGGTCTTGAGATAATATTATGGAGAGGTCTATTACTGTTTGGGGATGATTCTTCATGGCTTGAGCGGACTTAAATTTTAATTCTCTCTCTGTTATCATTCAAATAAAATTCTGAAACCTTCTTGCTTAAAATGATTGTCGTGGGTTAACACTTCACCGATTTTTAATCGTTGCATGACCGTCATTGAAATGCAATCTGTCAGGCTATATTCTTTGTCCGGGCGACGGCGGTATAACTCGAAGCCTTGCAAGAATGATTCTCGATTTTGGGGAATGATTTGAAGGCGGGGATTCTGGAGCAGATCATCAATAAATTCGACAGTACGCCGCCTCCGATTTGCTCCTTGGGCTGACATAAAATTCAGTACCTCTACCAAAACTTCATCCGTCGTCACAAGTTCAACGTTTTTGAGACTGGACGTGACTTCTCTGACTCGTTGATGCCAATTATCTTGGGAATTGATTAAAGCAACCCAGTAGAAAGTGTCGGCAAAAATTTGTTTCATTGCCTTTTCTTGGGACTCCCATAAAGATAATGGTCGTGTTCTTCTGCACCGTCAGTTGGAAGCGGATCAAGTTCTTCTTCAGGGAAGTTCAGATTCAACTTATCAACTATCTTTAAAATTGATTCTCCAGTTGTCTCCCCTTGAGATATATCCGAAGAAATCAGATGAGTTTCCAGAGCCTCTTTGAGTCGATTTAAAACGCCATCCAGAGAGCTATCTTGGTAATCAATCGGCTCTAATTCAGGAAAGTTAACTGAATATCCATCGGGATTCTTGGAGATGACAATACTGATTTTATTAACCATTTTAAGTCCTCCTATTTAACTTTAAATACTCAAAAGATTTTGCTGTTTCATTATAACACAATAAGCCTTAAAAATTCATTCAGTTTTCTCAGTCATTTCTCAGACTTAACTAAGGGAATTTGAGCGATAAATTTGATTGCCGTAATCGCCGATAGCGACGATCTCATCCGCCAATTCTTAATCAACTAGAATTGCTGAAGTTTCGCTTAGATGCCACTACTCGTACTTCTGTCTTAAAATTAGCTGGTGAAGGATAGAGTATAAAATCTATCGATCTATTTTAATATTTTTGGCATTAAGAGTTTCTTCTATCTTTATAACTTGGAAAGCCACAAAAAAGCACCCCCTCGCAGGAGTGCCCTTTCGTTCAGACTAGGAATTAACCATTGATAGCGGGAGCGGTCAGAGCTACGGGAGCCTGTTCACCACTAGCTAAGTCTAAGGGGAAGTTGTGAGCATTGCGCTCGTGCATTACTTCCATACCGATACCAGCGCGGTTCAGCACATCAGCCCATGTACCGATTACACGACCTTGAGAATCGAGAATCGACTGGTTGAAGTTGAAACCGTTGAGGTTAAACGCCATGGTGCTAACACCCATTGCCGTAAACCAGATACCGATTACCGGCCATGCACCTAAGAAGAAGTGCAGAGAGCGGCTATTGTTGAAAGAAGCGTATTGGAAGATTAAACGTCCGAAGTAACCGTGAGCGGCAACG
>NZ_JADBUB010000088.1:0-6148 GCF_020245865.1 Microcystis sp. M169S2 | reverse complement strand
AGGTAGTCAGTTACCTAATTTTCAGGGAAAAAGTACCTGAATTTTACCCCTGATCCCTCCAATGGTCGGCACTTTTTGAGGTCAAAAAAGTCTAAAAGCCTTATCCAACAAGGTTTTTAGATTTATTCAGCAAGCCCTAGGGCTTGCTGAAAAAGCCTGAAATGCCGATAGGAAAAAGGTTTCGACTCAATAAGGTCGAGAAAAAAAGCCCAAAAAAAGGTAAAATACCCTAAAAGCCAGGCACTTTTTTTATTCAGCACAGATGTATCGTATCTCCACAGCAACTCGATCAGAATCCGAATTATTTGAACTGCCCTTTTTTGCCAGAGCAGAAGAGCGAGGAGAAGAAAGGGAGCAGCCCAATGCAGGAAAATTAATATTAGATGCGACTTGTGCGCCTGCCGATATTAAGTATCCTACAGATTTAGACCTATTAAATCAAGCTCATCAAAGCACGGAAAAATCCTAGATTGTCTCTACCAAGAAGCCAAAGAAAAGTTAACTAATAAACCAAGAAATTCCCGAAAAATAGCGAGAAAAAACTATTTAAAAGTCGCTAAAAAACCTCGTCAATCTCCAAAAGAAAGACGGAAAGTCATTGGCTAACAATTGGGATATATTCAAAGAAACTTAGGTTATATAGACCAACTAATTGAATTAGGAGCTTCCTTAACTTGTTTAAGTAAAAGACAATATAAAGTGCTATTAGTCATTGAAGAAGTCTGAAGTCAACAACGGGAGATGTGGTCAGAGAACAAAACAAGGGTTGACCAGATAATTGTCAGTTTAAGTCAACCTCATGTACGTCCTATCGTCAGAGGTAAAGCCGGAAAACTGACGGAATTTGGGGCAAAGCTCTCGGTGTCTTATGTAGATCATTATGTATTTTTACACCGTTTGTCTTGGGAAAACTTTAATGAATCTCAAGCTTTGAAAGCGCAAGTAAAAAACTTTAAAGAGACCTATGGTTGTTATCCAGAATCCGTTCATGTTGATAAAATTTATCGAACCAGAGAAAACTTGGCATGGTGTAAGGAAAGAGGAATAAGATTAAGTAGATTATCCTTGGGAAGACCACCGAAAAATCGAAGCACTGAACTAAAAAAACAAGCGCAAGAGGACGAGAGTTTTCGCAATGCAATAAAAGGGAAATTCGGATTTATCAAGGTGAAGAATTGTAATGTTTGACTCTCTTGGGTTTAGTGGGTAAAATGTATTCTAAGATACATTCCTCCTAGCGAGGGGGTGGAACGAACCACAAAGGACACCAAGATTGATCGATGCTATGTAAGTTAAACTTATCACACAGAACCTAGAAGAGCCAATGTTTTTTCTCAGAAAAAATTAATTATATATAGAAGTATATGAAGATGTGCAGAGTATCGGCTCTTTGTTAATGTTACAGAGTTTTAAGGAAATGCAGCGAATAGTTCTACTAGATATAGAGTGGGAACTATCTGGGTAGAATACAGCGTTTCTCGGATCTATGAGACTCGTTCTTGCATCTGAAATACCTGATTAGCAAGGATTGGTCTGCACTTCACCTTGACGAGAAAGGCTGCGCCTAGATAGTAATTTGTATAGCGAGGTACGAAAAGTGGCCCCTTTTCTGAATCCAGTTTTTACTGATATTTTTGATGGAAATCTGCTCGATGATAACATCACTGATGGAACTACTGGTGACGACAATATTGTTCTTGATAATGGTAACGATACTTCTAACGGTCTCGATGGTGATGATCTGATCTCTGGCAATGGTGGCAACGATACGATCTCCGGCGGCGGCGGCAACGATGCACTCGATGGCGGAGCGGGGACGGACACGGCGACCTATACAGTGTCACTGACGAAAGAGATGATCAGTAAACAGCCGACTTTCTGGCAGGTGGCCACAGGTACCCCCGAAGGCACAGATCAGCTGATCAATGTTGAGATCCTTGATGGTGCCGAAGCTGGCAAGTTCCTGCTCGTGGGGACTGGCGGTTTCGCCACGATCCAAGCGGCGATTAACGCAGCGAGTGCGGGTGACACCGTGATTGTGGCGGCTGGTACTTATTCCGAAAATCTGATTGTCAACAAGTCCCTGACGATCCTCGGTGCGAACGCTGGGATCTCCGGCAGCGGCACTCGCGGCGCTGAGAGTACGCTGACAGGCAACATCACCATCGCCGCCAACGGTATCACGGTAGATGGCATGGCCTTCAACGGCGGAGCATCGGCAATTCGCGGTGAGTCTGGAGCCAACCCCTATGACAACCTGACGATTCGCAACAACCTGATTCAGAATACGACCGATTCGGCCATCCGGCTTGGTTTGGGTAGCGGCGGTGGCATCGGCAGTGATAACTGGACGATCACCAACAATAAGATTGACAACATCGTCGGCAACGCATTGACGGGCATGGTGCTCTTCAACGTCGATGGGCTGACCGTTACGGGCAACGTCATCAACCACACCAACTCTTCCTCCACGGGTCGCCGCGGCATCAACCTCGACGGCGTTCTGAACGCGACGGTGTCGAACAACATCATCGATCTTGGGCTGGTCTCGCCCACCGATGCCACGGCGGCAAATACGGCGGCACCCTGGATCGTGCAGTTATCAATGAGCGACCGAGCAATCTCCAACGTCATCGTCAGCAACAACACGGTCAGCGGCGCAAACTTGGGCATCATCGGTCTCAGCCAGCGCAGCATGGACAACGTTGACATCACGGGCAACACCGTGAGCAATGTGGTCAGCGGTATCGTTCTCAATACTGGCGGCACGGCTCCTGTGGTTTCCGGCGTGACGATGGACGTGGACGTGACCGGCAACACTGTGTCCGCGGCAACTAACGCCATCTTCGTGCGCGACCTGCACGATGCCGCCTCGAACGGACCAGTGACGTTCACCGGTCTCGATGTCACCGGTAACATTATCAACTCTGGCGTTGTGCAGATCGGCCGATTGGAGTCGAGCCAGCCTGCAGCTGACGGCCTACTCAACATCACCGGCGCAACAACCATCGACGGCTCCGCCAACAATGACACCGTGCAGGTGGAAGGCTCTGGTACGGTCACTTTCAACGCTGGCGACGGGAACGACACCTTCATCGGTGGAACGGGCAACGACACAATTAATGGTGATGCGGGCAACGACACGCTCTCTGGCGGCGATGGCAACGACCAGATCTCTGGCAACGGCGGCAATGACACAATCGGTGGTGGTGCGGGTGATGACAACCTTGAAGGTGGCGCGGGTGATGACAACCTTGAAGGTGGCGCGGGTACCGATACAGCGATCTACACTGGTAACTTTGCCGACTATACGATCACGGGCTTGGCCAACAACTTCACGATCGTGAACAATCTTGACGACTTGCCCGATGGCACCGATACAGTTCAGAACGTCGAATTCTTGCAATTCGCGGACGTGACGGTTCCAGTCGCTGGCATCTTTAGTACAGTCCAGTTGTTCGACAACGACGACGTTTTGGTGGGCGGTTTCACGGCCATCCAGGCGGCGATCGATGCGGCAGCCGACGGCTATCGCATCGTTGTCGGAGCCGGGACCTATACCGAGAACCTCACCGTCAACAAGTCGTTGACGATCCTCGGTGCGAACGCCGGGGTCTTGGGCAGCGGCACTCGCGTTGCTGAGTCGGTGATTCAGGGCAAGGTGACCGTATCCGCCGGAGCCACCCTCGATGGATTTAGGGTACTCAACACCTCCGACGGCACAACTCCGCAGAACGGCATTGAAGTAACGGCACTGGGAGCCTCAGCCACTGTTCAACTTCTGAACAATGTGATCTGGGCCACAGCCGCCAACGGCAACGATACAGATCGCGCCATCTATCTCTGGACATCGGTGGCAGGCCACGTTGTTATTGATGGGAACCTGATTTCTGGCGACTCCCAAGGCCTTTACGGCACAGCCAGTTGGAACCGGGGCATTTGGTCTGACGGACAGAATGCCTCGCTCACCATCACCGATAACACCATTTCCTATGCAAGGACTGCATTCAACCTGGAACTCTTCAATGGCCCAGTAACCACTGCATCCAACAACACCATCAGCAATTCTGGCTCTGGCTTCAGCATCGGCGCCAACGCCGTGAATCTGGCACTTGGCAGCAGCATAACCAATAATTCCTTCAACAACGTTGATACAGACTTCAATCTACAGAACATTCCGTCCAGTCTGTCTGTCAACTTCGATCTCACCGCTACAGGCAATCAGTCAGCTTCAGGTCAAGTCACCGTCTTGCTGGCTGGGGCTGGTTCCGATTCGCTCACGGGTAGCAGTGGTGCCGACGGCCTGGTGGGCAACAACGGCAACGATACCCTAAATGGTGGTGCAGGCGACGATACCCTCTCTGGTGGTGCGGGTAGTGACACGGCAGTATTTGGTGCCGGCAACAACACCGTCAACCTGACTTTAACTACCGGCCAGAACACGGGAGAAGGTACAGACGTATTGAGCGGTATCGAAAACCTAGTGGGCGGCGACGGTGACGACATACTTATCGGGGATACTGCAAATAACCAACTCGATGGCGGTACGGGCAACGACAACCTAAGTGGTGGTGCAGGAGACGACACGCTCTCCGGCGGCGATGGCAACGACACAGCAACATTTGGGGCAGGCAACAACACCGTCAACCTGACTTTAACTACCGGCCAGAACACGGGAGAAGGTACAGACGTATTGAGCGGTATCGAAAACCTAGTGGGCGGCGACGGCAACGACTCACTTATCGGGGATACTGGCAATAACCAACTCGATGGCGGTACGGGCAACGATACCCTAAATGGTGGTGCGGGCGACGATACCCTCTCTGGTGGTGCGGGTAGTGACACAGCAATATTTGGCGCAGGCAACAACACCGTCAACCTCACTTTAACTGCCGGCCAGAACACGGGCGAAGGTACGGACGTATTGAGCGGTATCGAAAACCTAGTGGGCGGCGACGGTGACGACGTACTTATCGGGGATAATAATGCGAACCAACTCGATGGCGGTACGGGCAACGACAACCTAAGTGGTGGTGCAGGAGACGACACGCTCTCCGGCGGCGATGGCAACGACACGGCAGTATTTGGCGCAGGCAACAACAACGTCAACCTGGCTTCTACCGGCCCCCAGGACACGGGCGAAGGTACAGACGCACTGAGCGGTATCGAAAACCTTGTTGGCGGTGCTGGCGACGACGCACTTTTCGGGGATGCTGGCAATAACCAACTTGATGGTGGTACGGACAACGATTTCCTAAATGGTAATGCGGGCAACGATACCCTCATCGGTGGTGCGGGCGACGATGTCCTCATCGGTGGTGCGGGTACCGACACAGCAACATTTGGCGCAGGCAACAACACCGTCAACCTGACTTTAACTACCGGCCAGAACACGGGAGAAGGTACAGACGTATTGAGCGGTATCGAAAACCTAGCTGGCGGCGACGGTGACGACTCCCTTATCGGGAATGCTGGCAATAACCAACTCGATGGCGGTACGGGCAACGATACCCTAGAAGGTGGTGCGGGCAACGATACACTAAATGGTGGTGCGGGTAGTGACACGGCAGTATTTGGTGCCGGCAACAACACCGTCAACCTGAATTTAACTACCGGCCAGGACACGGGCGAGGGTATAGACGTACTGAGCGGTATCGAAAACCTGGTGGGCGGCGACGGTGACGACGTACTGATCGGGGATACTGCCGATAACCAACTTGATGGCGGTACGGGCAACGACAGCCTGGAAGGTGGTGCGGGCAACGATACCCTCATCGGTGGTGCGGGTACCGACACAGCAGTATTTGGCGCAGGCAACAACACCGTCAACCTGACTTTAACTACCGGCCAGAACACGGGAGAAGGTACAGACGTATTGAGCGGTATCGAAAACCTAGTGGGCGGCGACGGTGACGACTCCCTCATCGGGAATACTGCCGATAACCAACTCGATGGCGGTACGGGCAACGATACCCTAAATGGCGGTGCGGGCAACGATACCCTCATCGGTGGTGCGGGTACCGATACAGCGATCTACGCCGGTAACTTTGCCGACTATACGACCAGTGGCTCAGCCAACAACTTCACGATCGTGGACAATCGTAGCGGCTCACCCGACGGCACGGATACAGTTGAGAACGTCGAATTT
>NZ_JADBUB010000087.1:0-7786 GCF_020245865.1 Microcystis sp. M169S2 | reverse complement strand
TTAATTGAGGGAATGAATACCAAAATAAAGCTTATTAAAAGAATGAGTTATGGATTTACCAATTTTCAACATCTTCGACTTAAGCTGTTTGCTTGCTTTAATTCATAACAAAAATTAACACACGAAAACCAGAAGAGCCCTTTAAGGATACTCTAGAATTGTTTTCAAAAATATGTTTCTTAATGGCAATAGCCAACTCTTGAATCATGGGAATACAAACCGAATTACCCACCTGTTTATAAGACTCAGCTAAGTTAGGATGAATTTGAAAGCTATCGGGGAACTTCATCAGTCGATAGCATTCTTGGATAGTTAATTTACGCACCTGATCTTGTTCGGGTATATAAATAAAAAAACGTCCAGATGTTTCCTGAGATGGTATAGTAGGATGTACTCCATCGATCGAATAAATTCGGTTAGGTTGATGATGAACCCGGGATAAATGTTCTGTATTTGGTCTGATACCTTTTTTCCAGATAGTTTTATTGCGATAACCGACAAAAATTAATCCTGATGGTTGTAAGGTAGGATTATCAATGAGAGTATATTCTTTTTTATCTAAGTATTCAAAATTGCCTTGAGGAGACAGAAAATCGCGTAACTTAGGTATTGGTGAAGTATATTTTAATGAGTTGAAATTAAATTTTTTATTTTGGGTAGCAATAATAATAATTCTTTCTCGATTTTGCGGCACACCAAAATCCTTGGCATTTAAGAGCTTATAATCAACTAAATAACCCAGTTCTTCCAAAGAATGCAAAATAATATCTAAGTTTTTGCCTTTGTCGAGGTGAATTAGGTGTTTAACATTTTCCAGAAGAATTATTTTCGGCTTTTTTAATTCTACTATTTCGCAGATGTGAAAAAATAGAGTTCCCCTTGTATCTCTAAATCCGGCTCGTTTTCCAGAAATGCTAAAGGGTTGACAGGGAAATCCTGCTGTCAACACTTCAAAATCAGGCAGGTCATGGATAGCAATTTTTCTAATATCTTGATCGGGAATTTCTTGAAAATTATTGAAATATACTTTTCGACAGTTTTCGTCTATTTCACAAGAATATACACAGTCATAACCAACGCTCTCAAAAGCTAATCTAAACCCTCCAATACCAGCAAAAAGATCGATAAATCTGAGTTTTTCGTTTGTCATTGCCAAATTATGACATCAAAGAAATTAATCAATGGGTGCGTTAACAAAGAGTAACGCACCCCGAGGAAATTACACCGAAGTTAAGGTTTTCTCCGCGCTAATTTGCGCTTCGGGACTATCCGCTTCCGAGGGAGGGACCACTTGCCAGAATTGACCGAGATAGCTATCCCAATTAGCTAAAATTAACTTACCTTTGGGGCTATTAGTGCGTTCTACATGGGCCTCAATTAAAGATTTTAACTGTTCCGCACCGGCAGCCGTGCCAACCCGTTGAATCTTGACAATTTCGGGGTTAAGTTTCTCCGGTAGGGACGGATCAAGGATATAAGCTAATCCTCCCGTCATCCCGGCGCCGACGTTGCGACCGACGGAACCAAGCACGACAATTACCCCACCGGTCATATATTCACAGAGGTGATCCCCGGCCCCTTCGATAACTGCTTTCGCGGTGGAATTGCGGACAGCAAAACGTTCACCGGCCCGACCATTCGCGTATAATACCCCACCGGTAGCCCCGTAGAGACAGGTATTACCGATAATAGCGTTATCTTCGGGCTGATAATTGGCGTTTTGGGGCGGTAAGATGACAATTTCGCCGCCGTAGATGCCTTTACCCACATAATCGTTAGCTTCTCCCTCTAAATGGAGATTGACACCGGGTAAATTAAAGGATCCGAAACTTTGACCGGCCGCACCCTGGAAATTGAGCTTAATTTCGCCTTCAAAGCCGTCATTCCCGTATTTTTGGGCAATTACCCCCGCAATTCTCGCCCCGACAGAGCGATCGGTATTGACAATCCTGTAGGTTTTGCTGACGGTTCCCTGTTGCTCGATCGCCTGTTTAATCTCGCTATCGGCTAGAATATCGTCATCGAGGACAGCACCGTTACTATGTACTTCCTCGTGCTGCAACCAAGAGCGATCGCCACGTCCATCGGGTAAATTCAATAAACAATCAAGATTGAGGGATTCTGTCTTAGTTAAACGAGCATCGGAGCGCACTTTTAACAGATCTGCTCGGCCAATCACCTCATTTAAACTGTGATAGCCTAATTTCGCCAATAATTGCCGCGTTTCCTCAGCCACCAAAGTGAAGAAATTGACCACATGAGCGGGAATTCCTGGAAAACGAGCGCGGAGACGTTCCTGCTGAGTAGCGACTCCCACAGGGCAATTATTCGTGTGACAGACGCGGGCCATGATACACCCCTCGGCAATCATGGAAATGGAACCAAAACCGAATTCCTCCGCACCCATGAGAGCAGCCATGAGGATATCCCAACCGGTTTTCAGTCCCCCATCTGCGCGCAAAATCACCCGATGACGCAGTTGATTTTCCATTAACATCCGATGCACTTCCGTTACTCCCAATTCCCAGGGACTACCCGCGTGTTTGATCGAACTTAGGGGTGATGCACCTGTACCACCATCGTGGCCAGAAATCTGGATAATATCAGCGTTAGCTTTGGCAACTCCGGCCGCAATTGTACCGATACCGATCTCGGCCACTAATTTGACGGAAACTTTGGCCCGGGGGTTAATTTGGTGTAAATCGTAGATTAATTGTGCTAAATCTTCGATCGAGTAGATATCGTGGTGAGGAGGGGGAGAAATCAAGGTTACTCCCGGTTTTGATCGCCGTAACATGGCAATATAGGGACTGACTTTTTTCCCGGGTAATTGACCTCCTTCTCCCGGTTTTGCTCCCTGGGCCATTTTAATCTCTAGCTGTTTTCCACTCATTAAGTATTCGGGAGTGACTCCAAAACGGCCCGAAGCTATCTGTTTAATGGCAGAATTGGCTGTATCACCGTTTTTTAAGCCGTTTAGGTGAGGCATGGTCACTGAATGTCCCTCGGCATCCACATCGCTTAAGCTGGTGTAACGGATCGGATCTTCTCCCCCTTCTCCAGAATTGGACTTACCTCCGATGCGATTCATGGCGATCGCTAGGGTTTCGTGTGCTTCCCGGCCCAAGGCACCGAGGGACATTCCCCCTGTGCAGAAGCGTTGCAGGATACTTTCGATCGATTCTACTGCTTCGATGGCAATTGAGGCTCGATCGCTGTTAAATTCTAATAAATCGCGTAAAGCGGTGACAGGTCTTTCCTGCAAGATTTGACGATAGGTTTCGTAATGGTCATATCCTTCCCCTTGGGAGTGAGCGGCCACGGCTTTATGGAGTGCTTTCGCCATTTCCGGGGAATTCATGTGGTATTCTCCCCCCGGACGGTAGTTGACAAAACCGTAGTTTTCTAGTTTTTTGGCGGTAAGATTGGGGAAAGCTTTACTGTGGAATGCGATCGCTTCTTGGGCCACTTCAGCAATGCTTAAACCCCCGACGCGACTGGTAGTACCGTTAAAAGCTAGTTTAACTAAATCTGCCGATAATCCGATCGCCTCGAAAATTTGCGCCCCATGGTAGGAAGATAGGAGAGAAATGCCCATTTTCGAGAGGATTTTCAGTAATCCTGCTTCTACGGATTTGCGGTAATTAATTAGGGCTTTTTCGAGGCTAATAGCTTCTAATTTGCCATTTTCCATCAATTTCTGGGTTTTTGGCTCGATCCACCACTGGGCGATCGTTTCTAGGGCCAGATAGGGACAGACTGCGGAAGCGCCATAACCAATTAGACAAGCGAAGTGATGGGTACTCCAACACTGGGCCGTGTCGATCACGATCGAAGCTTTTAAACGCAAGTGTGAGCGAATCAGGTGATGATGGACGGCACCAACGGCCAATAAAGGGGGAATATAGCTAGTTTTTTCGTCAATAGGAGCATTTCTGTCACTGAGAATTAAAATTTCTGCTCCCGATGCTACTTTCTTGGCAGCCTCAGCGCACAAATTTGCGATCGCAGTTTCTAATCCCCTCGGTCCGGTGGTCAGATCATAAAGGGTAGAAAGTTCGGCTGTTTTGTAGCTAGAGGTTTTAACTTTGGCTAATTCCGCATTATTAAGCAGGGGAGAGTCTAATTTCAGTAAATGTGCGTCATCAACCCCTAATTTAAGTATATTGCCCCGTCGTCCCAGATACATAGTCAAGGACATGACTAAACTTTCCCGTAAGGGATCGATGGGGGGGTTAGTAACTTGGGCAAAACGTTGTTTAAAGTAATCGTAGAGAAGATGGGGTTTACTGGAGAGGACCGCTAGGGGAGTGTCATCACCCATACAGAAAGTCGGTTCTTTTCCCTGTTCTGCCATGGGAACGATAATCATATCCACATCTTCGGCAGTATAACCGAAAGCGGTTTGCCGGGGAAGGAGATGACTAGGAGCGGGAATGTCGATCGCTGTTTCTTTGTCAATAAAGGTGCGTTGGGATTTAACCCATTCACCGTAGGGATTAGCTCGGGCAATTTCCTGTTTAATCGGCCAATTACGCTTAATTTCGCCTTTTTCCAGATCCACCGCGAGCATTTGACCGGGGCCGAGACGACCTTTTTCGATAATGGTGGTTTCATCGAGGGGAATAGTTCCCGCTTCCGAGGAAACGACGATATAACCGTTGTTAGTAATGCTATAACGGGCCGGTCGCAAACCGTTGCGATCCAAACAAGCGCCGACGATTCCCCCGTCACTGAATACCAGTAAAGCCGGACCGTCCCAGGGTTCCTGTAAACCGCTATAGTATTCGTAGAAGTCGATAATTTCGGGATAATCCTGTAAATCCGGCTGATTATTGTAGGCCTCCGGCACTAGGATCATAGCTGCTTCTAGGGGACTGCGACCGGTTCTCACCAATAATTCTAGGGCGCTATCGAGGTTATAGGAGTCGCTGTTAGCGGGGTTAACAATGGGAGTCAGGGATTGTAATTCTTCGTGGGTCCAACCTTCCGTTTCTAAAGCGGGTTCCCGGGCCGACATCCAGTTAATATTGCCCAAAAGGGTGTTAATTTCGCCGTTATGACCCAATAAGCGCATCGGTTGAGCGAGGGGCCATTTCGGTTGGGTATTGGTGCTAAAACGACGGTGATAAATAGCAAATTGACTGCTATAGGCGGTATTTTGCAGGTCTAGATAAAATTCTCGCAGGATTTCGCCCCGTACCATGCCTTTATAGACAATGGTGCGACAGGAAAAGGAGCAGAAATAGAAATCATCGGCCAGTTGCTTACCGACTTCAGAACGGGCAATATAGAGTAGGCGATCGAATTGAGAACCGGCTAAATCGGGGGAAGTCACCAGAATTTGCTCGACGTAGGGTTGATTTTCCCTTGCTTGTCTTCCGAGGACTTCGGGACGGACGGGAACAGCGCGCCAACCTAAAATCTTAATATTATATTTATTGACAATTTCCTCGATGTGTGCTTTAGCGTCGGCGCGTTCTTGGGCCGCTTGGGGAAGAAAGACCATACCCACCCCTAGTCGCTCAGATTCTGGCATATTTAAGCCATTTTCGGCAAACCAAGGAGCGAGGATATACCTGGGGATAGCGGTCATCATACCGGAACCGTCACCGGAATCCTGATCGGCGCTGCAGCCTCCCCGGTGTTCCAAACAACCTAAGGCTAAAAGGGCCTGTTCAATCAGTTGATGGCTGCCAGAACCGCGCACATCGGCAATAAAACCGACTCCGCAAGCGTCCCGTTCCTCTACGAGCCATCGGGGACCCCAATAGGGATCGATTTGGTGTATATTGTCGGTTTTTGGGTTATTTTGTTGCGCCATAGAAGTTATCCTTACGGTCGTTGTCTAGAAGGGTGGGATAGTTGGTCTGCTGAAAGGGTCAATCTAGAAGAGAATTTTTTTTGATCTTGCCGTTTCGATTGTCGCTGATTTTTCCTAATTTTTGCCTGTTGCCATCTTTATCTTGGCCGGTCTGAGGAATCACAGGTGATCTACCATGATATAGTAGCTCTCAGGAATTGTCATCGAAAATCCCCTAGGCAGGATGGGGGTGAAACATCCTTCTAGGTGCTTATTTTGACGGAATATTGTCTGATTATAAATATTATTGAGGCAATGGGGTCAAATTCAGGACAAAACTTTAGCTAAAGAGGCGGGTAAATCGGCTAATTTTTCCACCACTGTCACCCCAGCTTCTTGAAAATGACGTAGGCTATCTTTTCTGGTATTCTTAGCGGCAACAGAGTAGGAAAGTTGGTTAGAAATAATTGTTTCTGTATCGCCGAAATTGGTTTCAATCGCTGTATTTAACCCCACAAGATAGGCAATCACTGGTTTTTCGATCGCCGAGGCAATATATTTGGCTGCCTCGATTTCGGCCTTTCCTCCCACCTGACTGACGAGGAGAATCGCCTCGGTATTGTCATCTTCCTCGAAAACCTGCAACCATTGGGACAAATTGGAGCCAATAATGCCGTCAGTACCCAAATTTACCGCCATAGATTCACCATACCCCGCTGCTGTTAAAGTTTTCGCCACTTCATCCCCTATGCGATCGCCACGCGTGATCAGACCGATTGTCCCCGATTGATAAAAACTGGGTTCACAAATACCCAACCAAAGATAATTGGGAATAATTACACCCTGGCTGCCGGGGCCGAGAATTAATGTTCCGGTGGTACTAGCTATCTTTAATAATTCCACCAGATCCAAGGGGGGAACTCCGGGGGTGACGATAATTAATTGGGGAATGGCTGCTGCGATCGCTTCTAAGGCCGCATCTAGGACTTGATTGGGGGGGACTAAAATTAAACTGGTCTTGATTTCTCCGGCTTCAGCAACGGCCTCGGCCACTAGATCAAACACTGGTATCTCTGCGATTATCTCACCACCGTGGCCACTAGCCACCCCCGCTACTAAACAGGTTCCCTGAGCTTTCAATCGTGCCGCATAATATTTGCCTAGGGGTCGATCGATCCCTTGCATAATTATCTGATCTTTATCTGTCCATTTCATATATTAAGTGTTGGGAGTTGTTTCAGTAAACAGTAAACAGTAATCAGTAAACAGTAAACAGTAATCAGTGAGACACTGTTGATGGTAGTTTTTTTCAGTGGTCAGTAAACATTAAACAGTAATCAGGTTCTGAAGGCAAGAGTCACTCATGCAAGAGGCAAAAGAAATGTCTCACGTCTGACTCACTGTCTCACTTTCTTCTCCTCCCTCTTCTGCGGTTCGACAAGCTCACCGTCCACTCTGGCACCAGATTCTTTGCCATCGAGAATTTCTCGTCCTTTTTTCACCATTTCTTGGTTAATTTTGTTAAGGAGATTTAAGTTAATTCCTTTCCGAAAATATACCATCATTCTGGCATCAAAGGGGACTTCTATTTGATAGTTTTTTAGCCCAATAAAATACTGGAGGTAATGGTTTTCCCTAACTTCTTCGATGGTTTCTCTATCACTTATTCCTAATCTTTATTGAATAATTAATGATGCCAATGCCACCCTAAATGGTAAGGCGGGCGCCCCCTTATTTTCAGGGAAGCTTTTTGCGTATTCTTCTTCAAATTTTTCCCAGGGAATTATAGTCATTTCAATTAAGTAGCTGGTTATAATTAAATTAAAAATGGATTTTAGGTTCGATCCCCCCTTAATCCCCCCTTAATAAGCTATCCCTTATAGGGATCTTTCTTAACAATTTTTGCAGTAAGCACTCCAACCCTTATCCTGACTTGATTTCAGTTTTTTCTTTGTCAGTAAGGGTGTCAACAAGGAATATTAC
>NZ_JADBUB010000086.1:0-9660 GCF_020245865.1 Microcystis sp. M169S2 | reverse complement strand
TCTTGTCATAAATTAGACTCACCATCAAGATATTAATTGCTCCCCAACTCGTTCGGTCTATGGCAATATATACTAATCCTTTTATTGTGAATCTCTCCTGCTGTTTTAACATCTCTTTTAGGCAGAGAAACCAGATTTTTTTAATATTCAGAATTTCCAGCTTTAAAAATCTTTTTAGTTTTTTTCTCCGACTCTCAAACAGGATCGGTATTGGCAGTGCTTCTGCTAATATCTCTAACTTAGCTTGCTTTAGTATTTGCCAGGTTCCAACTATCATTAACAACAGTAGGTATCTGGCTCGTCCCAGTTCATTTTCTAACACTTTCTGGTATAGTTCACTTATCATTTTCGTTATTTAGGTCATATATAGCGGTAAGCGCTTGAGTGAGATACAGACCAAGCTTTGCCTAGCATGGTTTATAGCTCGTGACACTGTACCTCATACGACTGCACACCGCTATATGGTAAATATGACTTATCTTTTTTTGGAGTCTGTGTCTGTATTTTATGCTACATAAGCTTTTCAGCTTGCTTGTCCCCCTGTCAGGTCTTTGGTACAATAGCGGAGGTTACTCGCTGCTGCTGATCTGGAACGATAGAAAGTTTGGGCAGAAGTCAACACACTGCCTCAAACTTTGCTATACTGATTACGTTGAGGATTATTGAGGTTGACAAGAAACTATCGGGCGCAGTCAACGGGAACTAGAAGAGCTTTTGAGCGATTCTCCTAGTTTAAAAACCTACTGGGATCAAGTATTTTTAGATTGCTATGCCAAGGCTTTAAAAAGCTTGCGAGATAACCCCGATTATCAATCCTTTAACTTTCCCGATGATTGTCCTTTTCCCCAAGAAATTAGTCAGATTTTACGGAAAAAAGTTTGGCGATAAAATTATCTTTAAAAGTTTGTTAGTGGGGTTAGGATATAGGAGTTAGGAGTCAGTATTCTCCAAGTCAGTATTCAGGAGATTATTTTTATTTATTCTCCCCTTCTCCCACTTCCCCACTTTCCCACTCCCCCACTTCCCCACTCCCTAATCCCTCTACTAATAACCAATGCTTCCCACCGTTGAGACTTTAATTATTGCCGTCGAAAAAGCCGACTCAGCCAATGGGTTACTAACCGCCGTGGAAAACTTAGCCGCCGCCAAAAGTGAAGCGGCAATACCCACCCTCACCGATGTGCTGAGATATAACAACCCCGGCGCCTCCGTGGCAGCCGTGGATGGTTTAATCGCCATCGGCAAAGCGGCGGTTCCCTATTTACTGGCCAACCTAGACGGTTATAATTATGGGGCGAGAGCTTGGGCAACCCGCGCCCTAGCAGGAATTGGCGATGTGCGAGGATTGGACTTATTACTTGAGGCGGCGGTGAGTGATTTTTCCTTTAGCGTGCGGCGAGGGGCGGCTAGGGGCTTAGGAAATATAATTTGGTCTGATTTGGAGGAAAGTCGGGTTTCTGAGGCTCAGAAGGCTGTTTTTAAGGCACTGGAGCAAATTTTGCAAGGGGATCCAGAGTGGGTGGTTAGATATGCGGCGATCGTCGGATTGGAGGGATTAGGAATTGCGGCGGCGGCATTTCGCGGGGCGATTCGGGAACTTTTAGGACAGATTGGGGAGACAGAAGCGGAAATAGTGGTAAGATTGCGTGCCGATCAAGCTCTGGAACACTTACAATAAGCCTAAGTGAAAAAGTAGAAAAACTTATTTCTCTACAGTGAGAAACAATTACACTAACATTCTATGAAATATTGGCAGGAAACTTTAGCGATCGCTCAACGAATTTTAGTAGAATTAATCCGGCGCGGGCGTAGCTTAATCCTCTGGGGCATTTTCCCGATCCTTGTCCTGCTCTTAAATGGCTATATTATGGCAGAAAAAGGCAAAATTGAGCTTGCCGAGGCGATGGCTCTGGCTACTCCTCCCACCCTCGTAGGGGCGGCACTTTTCTTTAGTTGTTTGGGGGGAACCGTGGCGACGGTAGTAGCAGAAAGGGAACAACAAACGATTAAACGGTTATTTTTATCGCCTTTAAGCGGTGTTTCCTATTTTATCGGCATTTTTCTCGCCCATTGTGTGATTGCCGCCTGTCAGACGGTTTTAGTTTATTCTATTGCTAAACAGTATGGAGCCACTTTTAAAGGCTCAATTCCTCTAGAATTATTAATTATTTTTCTTAGTATCACCGCTTATGTGGGTTTAGGATTTATCCTCGGTACTCAACTGGCGAAGAGAACAGAAGATGTTAATGCTTTGGTGGGAACTTTTGGGGTTCCTTTATTAATTTTAGGCGGCGTTTTTCTTCCGACTGCTTTATTCCCCGAGAATATTCTATCTCTGGCTAAATATAACCCGATCTACCACATGAATGAAGCTTTAATTGCTGTTTGGGCAAAGGGCGAAAATCTACAAGGTATTAGCTCTCATTTTCGCTTTCTCTGTCTTTTTGCCCTAGCTATGGTAGCAGGTGGTTGGCTTACCTATCGACAAATGTTAAACCTTGAACGCCGATTGTAAATCAGTTATCAGTTAGAAAAGGCAAGAGTATTTACTGATTTGTCTTCCTATATCTTCCACTCCCTAATCCTGCCTGCTGCCTCCTGACTATCCTTGTTACTTTATTAAAAATGCTGACTATTAGTAATGTCAAAAAAAATTACGGAAGACGCTTAGTATTAGATCAATTAAACTTTCATATTGAAGCGGGGGAAATTTACGGTTTACTCGGTCCCAATGGTGCGGGAAAAACCACCACTATTAACTTAATTTGTAATTTATTAAAACCCTCATCGGGAGAAATTACCTTTAATTATTTGCCAATTTCCAGAGTTACTAAAGAATTAATTGGGGTTGCCCCGCAAGAAAATTTATTGTACAAATCCCTTACTTGTGAGGAAAATCTCAACTTTTTTGCTCAGATTTATGGACTCGATCGCCCCCAGCGTCGTCATCGGATTAAAGCTAGTTTATCGGCAGTAAATTTGCTTGATCGCGCCCGTAGTCCAGTAGAAACTTTAAGCGGTGGAATGCAGCGCCGGATGAATATTGCTGTGGCTATTGTTCATCAGCCAAAATTATTAATTCTTGATGAACCAACTACCGGTTTAGACATCGAATCTCGCTATGAAATTTGGGATTTAATCGGAGAATTACGGCGACAGGGAATGACAATTTTATTAACTACCCATCTCCTCGATGAAGCACAGCGTCTCTGT
Organism: Microcystis sp. M169S2; assembly: GCF_020245865.1. Classification (NCBI taxonomy): domain Bacteria; kingdom Bacillati; phylum Cyanobacteriota; class Cyanophyceae; order Chroococcales; family Microcystaceae; genus Microcystis; species Microcystis sp. M169S2. Next base: position 6,447 of record NZ_JADBUB010000086.1, on the reverse strand, counting down.
CAACGTATCGGAATTTTAAAACAAGGTCGTATTATTGCCGAAGGTAATTTAAATCAGCTGCGTCAGCACATTCCCGCTAAAGAAATTATTATCATGGATACCCAGGATCACGAAGCAGCCATAAATCGAGGGAAACAATTAGGATTTACTCCCAAATTTTACGGCAAAGATTTAGCTTTTTGGTTACATGAACATCTAGAATTAAGCGAGATTATCCAGGCATTCGATGGCATTAATATTGATTCTATCGCCCGTCAGACGGTACAGTTAGAACATATTTATATGGAAATTATGAATCAATTTTAAACCCGTTTTTGAGAATTCAAGTTGATTATCATCATTTTTTCAGTAATTGCCCTCAATTAAGCTAAATCACCGTTTTTTGCCATCATGATCATCTCTAATTTTTAGATAGGTTCTATCTAGGGCTTGGTGAATAAATCTAAAACCCTTGTTGGTTAAAACTTTTAGACTTTTTGGAAATCAAAAAGTACCATATCTGGGAATGATCGGCGGGAAAATTCAGATACTTTGTCCCTGAAAATTAGGTAATACTAAATCTGGTTATTAAAAACTGATTATTTATTCTCCCCTTTGCCTTTTGCCTCTTGCACGAGTGCCTCTCCTCGTAACTAGCCTATACTCAACAGATTTAGTATAATTGACCAGATGAAAATCGCTAAAACCCTACACCCCACACCCGTTCGGCTGAGCGTTCGACAAAAGCTCACGCGGCCCGACTGAGCTTGCCGAACGTCCAAATTCTTACTGCCGAAGCCTGCCCCCACGAAAAACTTTTTCAGCAAACCCTATATAAGCTTCTCAGACTACCACTATCTCGGACTTGAGGCATAATTAATTTTTCAAGCATAAAACAACCTAGAAATCAGTTTTTAGGATGGTAAACAAGTTGAATATCGATTTTATTTCTCTTGAATTCCCACTCTTGACCTCTCAGCCTTCTGATCTTCCAGAAATTTTCCTTGTTGCTGGAGAACTATGATACAATGGCATCAAAAAATAGAGGAAAAAATTTTTTATTATGGACAAGGTGTCAACACCAAGCCTATCAATTGTTATTCCGACCCGAGAAGGATTCGCTGACCACTGGTTTAATGCGCTGACCGAGGTCAAGGGAGAAGTAGAATTTATCTTGGTTCATCCACCAGGAGCACCTAAGTATCCCACGTCCGACCCCAGGGTACAGCAAATAGTCAGTCCCTTGCGGGGAGAAATTATTCAAAGAATTAGTGGATTGATGAATGCGACAGCACCTTACACACTAACCATTAATTGTGATGAGTTTCTTCATCCCGATATCTTGACCATGGTTCTACAGTATTTCCAGCGATTTCCAGATAGCTGGGTGATGAGACTCTGTACTAAGCGATTTCAGTATGGGGAAACAAAAGAACTGACCGCTCCTTGGCAACCGCTGCCCCAGATAGAAGAACTACTGGTGTGGGATAAAAGCTCCAAAAATCAGGATGGCTCAGATCGAAGTGGCTACTTAAAGGAAATTCCCATCGTTCCTTTTGACAAAAGAAAGTTAGATTTGATGTGCTTTGTGCGCGAAAGAAAAGATCATCACGGCCCTCATACTGAAAATTTTGATAAAAAAGTCTGGCTCACTCAAATGGTACAGGCAACCTGCAAAGATATCGTTAGTTTGTTACCATTAATGGGTCCGTTTAAGTATATTCCCTTTTGGTGTTTAGATCGTCTTTTGGGTTTATTTATTCAAGCTAAGTTTTTCGAGCAAGGCCAAGGGAAAATCATCGGTCATCTCATGCCATCTCCAGAACAGTTACGCATGGAAAACAATCCCCCCGAATATAAAAGACTAAATCGCTATGGAATTTTATCAGAAATTTTCCTAGTCAAGTGTTTTCCTCAGTATGGATATATGTGGAATCTGGTGATTACCAATCTCAGGGAAGTTCCCAAAAAATATGTGCTTTATCGACTAGGAAAAGAGGGATAGTCAGCTAATCATGACCAACTCACCAATTCTATCAATCGTTACTCCAACTCTGGGCAAATTTTCCGAACATTGGTTGCAACAACTTCTGGCAATTCAAGGGGAAGTAGAATTTATTTTAGTTTATCCTCCCGGGACCGTTACCCCTTCCCTAGAAGACCCCAGAGTGAAAACTTTTCATAGTCTTTATCAAGGAGAAACGGCCCAGAGGGCCGTCGGTCTTCTCAATGCTTCCGGTCAATATGTGCTGGCTCTCGATGATGATGATTTCTTGCATCCCGAGGTGGTTGCCTTAGCGAAAGATTACTTTGATAATTTTCCCCAAAGTTGGCTCTTACGTCTTTATAAGGAGAAAATTGATTATCTCGATGAGGAAAAAATTAAAGCTCCCTGGCCGGAGCTACCCGCTATCAATCAGTTAAATATCTCTAGAAAAAGACAAGATAAGTACCAAGATTTAGTGGAAGTTCCTATCGCTCCCCTAGATAATCCTTTCGAGTTAAGACTAGCTTTATGGCCCTACGCCAAAAGAAAAGATATTCACGGCTGTCATCTAGAACCGTTCAATAATAATATTTGGAAGACTGCCTTAGTGAAAGAAGCCTTAGATGATTTTGTCCGCAATATGAGGATAGGAGAAATTTTAACTTGGTTGCCTCTCTGGGGATTTGATAGAGCTTTAGGGTTATTTATCCAAGGGAAGTTTTTTCAAAAAGATATATATATCGGCCATTGGATGCCCGAACCCAGTCAAATAAGATATATAGTCAGACCTTATTCCATGAAAACCCCAAGAATTCTTTTTCCTTCCGATGCTTTACTGGTCAAAAGATTTCCCCATTATGGTTATTTATGGAATCTCTTTTTCGAGGAGTTATACAATGGCATCAAGACCAAAATTAAAAGTCGCTGGAAAGCATGACTAATTATCGTGCGATACTTTACCAATCTTGTTTTATTTCCTATGAGTTATCAACAACCCCCGATCTACTTCGTAATCCGCAAAATTCCAGAAAAGCTAAAAAAGCTGCTGAAGGAAAATCAAACAATCCCCCCAGTGGAAGAATTTATGGGGTCTTATATTTATAGAAATACTATTTCTACCGGTGAAGCTAGTTGGATAGTTCAGACCTTTCTCTGGATGAAACAAGCGGGACTAGAGGTATTTCTTGTCGAACAACCTGTCGCCAATGCTATTTGCGTCGCTCACTGCGATATGATTCGAGAAAGTTGTTTCGCTCCTAATTCATTTGTCGTGGGGATTAGAGCGGATCGTCCACCGCTTAAAATGTGCGAGATTGAAATTGTACAAAATCACAAAAACCTGCGTTACGCCAATTCTGTCTATATTAACCTTTGGCCACAATTTCAGTTACTGCCACGGGACTCCACCAGAGAAAATCGCTTAGAACGCCTTAGTTTTTTTGGTAAATCCAAACACCTAGATACAGTATTTCAATCTGCTGCTTTTATCAATGATCTAAAAGATATGGGTGTAGAACTTAATGTCTGTTCCCATCCCGACAAGTGGAATGATTATCGCGAAACCGACTTAGTTTTGGCAGTGCGAAAGTCTCATCCTCTTCTTTTGGATACAAAACCTGCCTCGAAATTAATCAATACTTGGCGAGCCGGTTGTGTGGCACTCTTAGGCCAAGAATCCGCCTTTCGAGCGCTCGGACAACCCAGCCAAGATTACTTCGAGGTCAATAGTCCCCAAGAAGTTATCCAAGTTGTTGATCATCTGCGACAGAATCCCGCAGTCTTTGAGAAAATGAGACAGAGAGGAAAGGAGCGCTCTCAAGAATTTACTTTTGAGCAAATACAAAAAGAATGGATCGGTCTGTTAACAGGCCCCGTAACCCAGTCTTTTCTGCAATGGCAAAAGGGTATCGGAGCAAATCACTATGCTTGTTTAGCTCGTCGCTACGGGCAAATGCTCGAACAGTCACTGATTCACAAAGTTTTTTGGTACCGAGTTTACAAAAACATCTAGAATGTTAATCTAAAGGGGAAAAAGGAAAAATAACGTGATGAAAATTTTAGTATCTCTGCCCAAAGAAGCCAAAATTCTGAAATCTGTGGTATCAATAGACCAGCTTATCGCGGGAGAGCTTCCTAGTTCTGGTACGAACGGCTCAATCATTAGATTAGCTAATCTGTTGTGTGAAGCAGGATTTGAGGTTTCCCTGAGTGGCAGTTTCGATTCCGACTGCTCAAATTTTGCGTATCTCAAGCATGAACAGGTACGGGGTGAAGAGTTTGACTATTTGATCGTTCATCAATCTCATTGGGATGGACGTTCATTAACCTTTGGTAATCAATTCCTAGGAAAAACATTTCTTTCATTTCATGTCTGTGGTTGTTTTGCCACAGTTCATAATTTTTTGCAAGCGGGCGGCTATCGCGTGGTCTGTCCTTCCGTGGAGACCGCTAATACTTTTAGAGCCGTTCCAGGATGGGAAAAAAAAGTGGTAGTTGCTTACAATTCTTACAACTACCCAATATTCACTCCTACCCTAGAAACTCCTGAGCGAAAACTTCTATTTATTGGTGCCATAAGACCACATAAGGGATTTATTGAACTGATGAAGATTTGGTCTTATTTAGCCAAACAAGAAGTTGATTTTAAACTAACAATCGTTGGCAGTATTCAGTTGCATGATGGTGATGTTAAGATGGGAGCGGTAGGTGTAGCAAATCCGAAATTTGAAGAAGAGTATATTGAACCTTGGCTGAAAAGCTTACCTAGGGACTATCAGCCTCAATTTTTAGGAGCTTTGCCTCCTAGGCAATTATATCAGGAAATTAACCGCTCTTGGGCAGTAATAGTGAATCCATCATGGTATTATGCTGAGACTTTTTGTATATCAGCCGTCGAAGCGCAAGCTTGTAACAGAACAGTGTTTTCTGTGGCTGAAGGCGGGTTGAAAGAAACTGTTTATAAAGGAAAATTACAAACTTTAGCTACTGAAAAAAATCCAGAGGCATTGGGCAAACTTATCCTTGATGGTTTATCAGCAATGGAAGCTGTAGCTGAGAATGGTCGGCTAGCTGGTGATTTTGTCAGAAATAAATTTTCACCTGACGTAATTCGAGATGCTTGGATAAATTTGTTATCCGGACATAAAAGCGAACCCAGTCTGCCCAAAATTCCGAGAACACCTCGCGAGTTGTTCCATGATGTCATGCGATATTCTCAAACGAGTCCCATGTACTATTCATTCAGAAGTCCCCATGACCGAAAAATATTAAGTTTGATGCCCAAGTCTTGACTCTTTTTTTCTGCCCGCTTCCCCCTAATTGTAGAAGCATTTTCTCTTTCAATCTTTCCTTGAAACATTCTTGAAAATGAGGCGTTTTTTATGTTAACTTTAAGCAGTAAGCAAAAACATAATCTCCTATTATAGCGGTAAGCGCTTGAGTGAGATACAAACCAAGCTTTGCCTAGCATGGTTTATAGCTCGTGAAACTGTACCTCATACGACTGCACACCGCTATAGTTACTGTTATTGTTATTGGTATCTTGCTTCGGGTTTATTCATTTCCTAGCCCTCCTCCTGGGTTGAACCAAGACGAAGCGTCGGCTGGTTATGAAGCTTATTCCCTGCTATTAACAGGAAAAGACAGATGGAGTAATCCTTGGCCAGTTTATTTTACCGCTCAGGGCTCTGGTCAAAATGTTCTGTATTCTTATTTATTGATTCCTCTTATTAATATCTTTGGTCTCACCATTCTAACTGTCCGGTCAATCAACTTAATATTTGGTATTTTGACCTTGCCTTTACTTTATATTACTGTCAGAAAAATTTTTGACAAAAGGGTAGCTTTAATCGCTACTTTACTTATGTCTATCCTTCCTTGGCATATTATGTTAAGTCGCTGGGGATTAGAATCTAATTTGCTACCTTTTTTCCTTCTTTTAGGAACTTATACGGTCGCCAAATTTCTTATTGATAATCATCAAAATAATTTAGGAATTATTGCTTTTGTGCCTTGGGCGTTTGGTCTGTACTCCTATGCTACTTCCTATTTTGTAATTCCTCCTCTTCTATTGTTAGTAATTATCAGGTACAGAAAATTATTTTGGAGAAATTTTTGGCAATGGTCAGGGGCAATTATATTTTTTTTAATTCTTGCATTTCCCCTATTTTTATTTGTTATAAAAAATTTTATTTTACACTCTAATTTCATCTTTGATGAAGTTTTTCCGTTTTCGATTCCTCTCTTGCCTAGCAGTAGATTGAGTGAAGCTTCTCAATCTGTACCCGAAAATTTATACCATAACTTGTCTTCAATCTTAAACGGATTTTCTGATCGATATATTTTTAATCTCTTCGGGTCTAATTCCCCGCCGCTCGCGGCGTATAATAGAAAAATGAGTGAATACATCCATAAGAGCCATAATGTAAGTGTTTTGCTATATCATTTAGTGTTCCCAGCCAAATATCGTAAAGCCGTTTTCG
>NZ_JADBUB010000085.1:0-23766 GCF_020245865.1 Microcystis sp. M169S2 | reverse complement strand
AGGTTATTGCCCGAATGCTTCGCCCCTACAGGACGCGGGCTGATGAAGACGCAAGGTTTTGAAGCACGATTCTCTCAAAATCTTGCACCTGTTTCACGAGAAAAGCCACAAAACCCTTACCTTGCCTACATTTCACATTTATTCAGCAAGCCCTAAATATAAAAATTCCCCCTAGTTTTAGGGGGATTCGGCCATCTATTTGAACATATTACTCACGGAATTGTCCTCATGGATGCGCCATATGGCCTCACCCAGAATCGGGGCAACCGGCAAGACTTTCAGTTGCGGGAAAAAATGTTCTTGCGGCACGGGAATCGTGTTAGTAACGATCACTTCCTCGACTATGCCACTGGATAAACGCTCGATCGCCGGACCAGAAAAAACCGGATGGGTGGCACAAGCATAAACCTGTCGCGCCCCCTTGGCTTTCAGTAACTGCGCCCCTTGAGCGATCGTACCAGCCGTATCGATCATATCATCGACTAAAACCGCCGTTTTATCCTTAACATCGCCGATCAAGTTCATCACTTCCGCCACATTATGGGTTTGCCTGCGTTTATCAATAATTGCTAGGGGAGCATCACTGAGTTTTTTGGCAAAAGCCCGCGCCCTGGCCACCCCACCCACATCGGGAGAAACCACGACGATATCGGGTAATTGTTTACTGAGAAGATAGTCCACCACCACTGGGGAACCGTAAACGTGATCGAAGGGAATATCGAAATAACCTTGAATTTGGGACGAATGCAAATCCATGGCCAACACGCGACTTGCCCCCGCTTCCGTGATCAGATTAGCCACCAGTTTAGCGGCGATCGATTCCCGGCCGGCGGTTTTGCGATCGGCGCGAGCATAACCATAATAGGGAATTACGGCGGTAATTTGTCGGGCAGAAGCACGACGACAGGCATCAATCATGATCAACAATTCCATCAAATGATCGTTGACGGGATTGCAACAGGGTTGAATTAAATAGACATCACAGCCGCGGATCGATTCCTGAATCTGGATGTACAATTCACCATCGGCGAAACGTTTACGAATCATCGGCCCCACATCCATACCCAGATAACGGGCCACCTCTTGGGCGAGAGATACATTAGCGGATCCCGAAAAGAGACGCAGACGATTGCTGTCCGACGCGGCGGGAAACATCGGATGTCGCATCAAAGTAGCAGAATAGCTCACAGCAGATTCTTTACCCTCAAACTCAAGGCACTTTTTTCTATCATCTCAGTTTTGTTGAAAATCTGAGTGGATTTCTTTGTTAGATCTCAATCTTAACCAATTACCGATCATCTTCGAGCCATTGCTGCCCCTTTTAGCAGCAACGGCCATGGCAAAATTGCCGCCGGATTTTGTCAAAACCGATTAACGTTTGGCTAACTTTTTCACCGGTAATTTACGCAGACGGATCGATTTCGGGGTAATTTCTACCAACTCATCCGGTCCGATGTATTCGAGGGCGCGTTCGAGACTCATATCCACGGGGGATTGTAACTGAACCAATTCATCCCCGGTGGCGGAACGATGGTTAGTTAACTGTTTAGTTTTGCAGATATTGATCTCCACGTCTTGGGGCCGGTTACTTTCGCCGATAATCATGTTTTTATACACTTTTGTCCCAGGAGTAATAAAGAATACTCCCCGGTCCTCGGCATTTTTGAGGGCGTAGAAAGTGGCGACTCCTTCCTCAAAGGCAGTAATCACGCCATTATAACGGGTGGCCAATTCCCCGGAGAAAGGACGATATTCGAGAAAACTATGGTTCATAATCCCCTCACCGCGACTCAGACGGATAAATTCGCCCCGGAAACCGATTAAACCCCGGGCCGGAATCACGAATTCCAATTGAGTACGGCCATTGCTGCCCGTCTGCATATCCTGCATTTCCCCTTTCCGTTGGCCGAGACGTTCGATACTGGAACCCACCGCTTCTTCGGGTACATCTAAAACTAGGTATTCGTAGGGTTCACAGGGTTGACCGTTAATTTCCCGGTAGATAACTTGCGGCTGCGATACTTGGAATTCGTAGCCTTCCCGACGCATGGTTTCGATGAGAATGCCTAAATGCAGTTCTCCCCGTCCCGAAACTAGGAATTTCTCGGCAGAATCACTTTCTTCCACCCGTAGGGCGACGTTAGTTTCTAATTCTCGCATGAGACGATCGCGAATTTGCCGCGAGGTGACAAAAGTGCCTTCCTGACCGGCAAAGGGAGAATCGTTCACCGAGAAGGTCATTTGTAGGGTCGGTTCATCGACTTTAATTAGGGGTAAAGCTTGCGGGTCATCGGCTAAAGTTACCGTTTCCCCGATGTTAGCGTCGGCAAAACCAGCCACAGCGACGATATTACCGGCGCTGGCCTCGTTTAATTCCACCCGTTTGAGACCTTCAAAACCAAGAAGTTTTGTTATTTTACCCTTGACAATCGCGCCCGTATCCTTTACTAAAGCAGCCTGTTGACCGGCTTTAATTACGCCGTTATGGATGCGGCCGATAACGATGCGTCCTAAGTATTCCGAATAATCGAGGGTGGTTACTTGCAGCTGTAGGGGTTTGTTAACGTCCCCGGCCGGTGGTGGAACGTGGTGTAAAATCGCCTCAAAGAGGGGCTGCATATCTTTGTCTTCGTCTTCGAGGCTTTCTTTGGCGAATCCTTGCATCCCGGAAGCGAACAGAGTAGTAAAATCACACTGGTCGTCATCAGCACCCAGCTCCACAAACAGATCGAAAACTTTGTCCACGGCTAGGTTAGGATCCACGTTAGGGCGATCGATTTTATTAACGACGACAATTGGTCTTAATCCCTTTTCTAGGGCTTTTTTCAGCACAAAACGGGTTTGGGGCATCGGCCCCTCGTTAGCATCGACAATCAGGATACAACCGTCCACCATACCTAAAACCCGTTCCACTTCGCCACCAAAGTCGGCGTGACCGGGAGTATCGACGATGTTAATCAGGGTGTCTTGGTAACGAACGGCGGTGTTTTTGGCCAGAATGGTGATACCGCGTTCTCTTTCGAGGTCATTGGAATCCATGACGCAGGTGGGTACATCTTCCCCTTCTCGAAAGATTCCCGACTGTTTGAGGAGTGCATCGACGAGGGTGGTTTTCCCGTGGTCAACGTGAGCAATGATAGCAACGTTACGGATAGGCAGAGACATAAAATATTGAAGTAGTCTTAGGTTTATTTTTACAAGTAAACATTTCTTAAAATTCTAGCTTAGACTGACCAGCACCGTTAGCAAATCTTTATTTTTCCTTGGTTTCCCATCAGCAAGCTCTACTGATTACTGTTGACAGACCCCCCAAACCCTAAGCAAGCAACCCACCCTCACAGGAGTCGAGACGATAGAAAAGACGACTGGAGGTAGGGGGTAGGGGTAAATTGAAGCTAGAGTGAAAATCCTCTTGAACTTTGTAGGTTAAGCGGGGGGAAACTTGGCGAACAATTTGCGTCAACAGTTTATCACCGGTTTTTTGGAGAATGGGACGGGGAATCTTATAAATAAACTTGGGAAACTTAACCATAACATCCATACGCAGTTCCCAGGTGACTTGGGTGATAACCGCCGGAATTTCCCGTCCCTGTTGCCGAAACATTGCCTCAATTTCCTGATTAGGAGAAGATAGCGGCATTTCCTCTAGTTTCATAATTGCCTGATAATCCACTAGATAGCCCAAAAACGGTTGATCGGGAATGGGGACACTGCGAGTATGATAGACTCCATTGACGGGCAGATCCAGAACCACAGCGATTTTCGGCTCCAGTTCATAGCCAAAAGCTCCATATTTACCGATGGTGATAATATAACCATTGTCACCGAAGGGCAGAGTTTTCATCGGTTCGGCACAACGACAAAACCAACCTTCGTGAGCGCCCAGATAATCGGCAACCGTGTCCTGATTGCCATACATATCCATAGATCCGGCAAAATGGGTTTGAAAACCGAGAAATTGATTGTCTTCTTTGACTTCTACAGATTCGCGAGCTAGGGAGTTAATGGGGGGACACTGCATGACTTATAAACCTGGCAAATGATAGTGTTAGAAAAATTTGGGGATTAACCGCCAAAGGATCGGGGAAATTTGTAGAATTGAGATTAGTGTAACGTATTGTTAAAAACTATTTGGTCAAGAAGCGATGAAAGCATTTGTAGCAGGAGCCACAGGGGAAACGGGACGGCGAATCGTTGCCCAATTAGTCGAACGTCAGATTCCCGTGCGTGCTTTGGTGAGAAACCGCGAGAAAGCGGCGGAAATTTTGCCAGCAGGGGTGGAAATCGTCGTCGGAGATGTCCAACAGGCCGATAAGTTAGAGGCACTCATCGCTGATTGTAGCGTTTTGCTATGCGCCACGGGAGCCAGACCGAGTTTTAATCCCACGGAACCTTTGTTAGTGGACTACTTGGGAACTAAAAATCTCATCGATGCCGCCAAAAAGAAAGGAATCGAACATTTTGTTCTCGTTACTTCCCTCTGTGTGTCGAACTTTTTCCATCCCCTCAATCTCTTTTGGTTAATTTTATTCTGGAAAAAACAAGCGGAGGACTATTTAATCAATAGTGGACTAACCTACACGATTGTGCGCCCCGGCGGCCTTAAAAACGAGGATAATCTTAATGCCATTAAAATGTCATCCGCCGATACCCTATCTGAGGGCAATATTCCCCGCACGAAAGTGGCCTCGGTTTGCGTAGAATCCCTATTTTATCCCGCCGCTAACAATAAAATTCTCGAAATTGTTGCTCCCTCAGATGCTCCCAATCTCGATTGGACTCAATTGTTTCAAAGTGTCAGCTAAACAGTAATCAGTAATCAGTAATCAGTGAACAGTAATCAGTGAACTGATAACTCAAATCTGGAAACTAAAAACTCATATCTGATAACTCATATCTGATAACTGATAAGTAGGTATGCGTTAAAAATTATCAGATGCCCCCCTTATTAAGGGGGGATTAAGGGGGGATCGAACCTAAAATCCATTTTTAATTTAATTATAACCAGCTACTTAACTGATAACTGATAACTGATAACTGATAATCCGTTAACCTCTTAACCAGTCAAATAATTGACCGAGGGTGATTTGAAAATTCGTCGCAAAAGCGGGGACGGGTAAAAGAGCATTTTCTGATTCAAAAATAGCGATAGTTCGATCACTAAAATAAACAAAGATAATTTCTTCTTCTGGATCGATTAACCAACCCATTTGAGTGCCGTGATCTAGACAATAAAGAATATTTTTAACAACTTTAGTCTGATTTTGATCTGGAGAGAGAATTTCAATTAACCAGTCAGGAGCGATCGCAAAATTATTTAATACTTTTCCCTCGCCATCGCGGGGAATATTTTCCCAGAGAAAAACTGAAACATCAGGAACTAGAGAACGACTGCCAAAAGTACAACGCAATTCAGGATAAGCACGGGCAATTCGTTGGGGTTTTAGACTAGCGTTAATAGCTGGAACTAAATCACCTTGAATGGTGCTATGTTTACCTTGTGGCATGGGTTTAGGAATAATTTGACCGTCAATAAATTCCTTGGCGGGTTTAGTTTCTGGTAATTGTAGAAATTCCCTTAGTGTCAGGGAATTATTAACAGTTATAACCATAAAAATTTTTTATTTATCGCTATGATCCTTAATCTTATCGCAATTTCTCCAAGCAGAGAAGATCAAAAACAGTTATATAGGGCTGGCTGAATAAATCTAAAAACCTTGTTGGGTAAGACTTTTAGACCTTTTGTCAATCAAAAAGTACTGGATCTGGGAGTGATCGGGGGGAAATTTAGGCACTTTTTCCCTGAAAATTAGGTAATTGGCCACCTCAAAACTGGTAAAACCCCACACCCCACACCCCACACCCCACACCCTGCCCCCAGGAAAAACTTTTTCAGCAAACCCTATATAAAAATGTCCGTCACATCGCTGGGACAGGGTTGGGTTTGGTGGTAGTGCAGAAATGCGTGGAACTACACGGCAGCTCGATCAAAATTGCTAGTATCTCCTGTAATGGAACCACTGTCACGATTCTATTACCAAAAGTGGCCTGAAAAAAAATCGGAGCGAGAATCATTCTCAATGGGGGGAAAACTTCCGGGGAAGAAATTAGGAAACACCACCCAGACGGGCATATTCTAAAATTGACTGGCTAAGAGCATCGCGATCATCGCGGCTGAGATAATAATTCCGGCCGCCGATATCATTGAGAAATCGCAATAGGGCAAGACAAGCGGACTCTAGATCCGCTCTGCGTCGGGCAGCCGCTAAAGCTTGTTCGCAGGTGGCATAAACTAGGCAATCGCTAATTCCTTCGCTGCCATCCACTCGCCAACATTGAAAAGAATAACCCTGCATTTCTAGGATCAATTCAATCTGCCAACCGTGATAGTCAAATCGCGTGTAAATCATGTCAAGCAGCCCCGTTTAGGAGAGGAAAGTCACAGGTTTGACCGATCTGATTGTCTAGAAGTCCTGCACCTGTCTAACTTTCTAATTTAACGGGTGATTATGGAAACCCTCTGCAAACTTCGTGCAGATTTCGTGCAGAAATGATTTTGTCCACTGTCTAAAGGCAGATATTACTTTAAACGATAACCAAGACCGTGAACGGTTTCAATAAAGTCTTCTGGCGCACCGAGGGATTTTAGCTTGTGACGAAGACCGCGAATATGGGAAGTAACGGTTTCCTCGGCCGGAGAATCGTCCAAAGACCAAACTCGCTCAATAATACCCGATCGACTTAAGACCCGGCGCCCATGGGTAACAAGTAATTCTAAGAGAGCGAATTCCTTGGGGGTGAGGGAAAGAAATTGACCGTTATAACTGGCCTCGTGGGTACTGGGATTTAACTGCAAACCCCCCCAAGATAATAAAACACTGCTGGTGCTGCTGCCGCGTCGGATCAAGGCCCGAATCCGCGCCATTAATTCGCCCAAATCGAAGGGTTTAGTGACATAATCATCGGCCCCTGCGTCTAATCCGTCGATTTTATCGATTACCGTATCCCTTGCGGTTAATAATAGGACGGGAACGGTGGCATTAGCAGAAACGGGATGATGGGATTCCGCTCGTCGCAGACGTTGACAGAGTAAAGTTCCGCTTAATTTGGGCAGGGTGACATCGAGAACTAAAAGGTCATATTTGCCTAATTCTAGCCAATTCCAGCCTTCTTCTCCGTCTCTAGCCACATCGACAACGTATTGTCGCTCGCTCAATGCCTCTCGCAAAATCTCGGCTAGTTGCATATCATCTTCTACTACTAAAATTCGCATGGTCTAGACTTGACACTCCCGCCGTCAAGCTGACGCTGTGACGGGGGATTCTTGATTCACAGAAACCCGCTTTTCGGTACAAGTACCAACGAGTCTTACAGTTTCTCCCCAAGCTTGAAATTCCGACTGTCCATCGGTATTTGTTGACAGTATTCTCATACCTTCTTCCCTTACATTCTTAGCGGCGTTTTCATCTCTATCGTGCTGCGTCTTACATTCTGGACAAATCCATTCACGAATACTGAGAGTCAATAAATCATTTTTAAATCCACAGCAAGAACAGAGTTTTGTACTCGGATAAAACCTGTCAACTTCTACAAGTTTTCCTCCCTCTCTTTTTAGCTTGTAGTCCAAGAAATTAAGCAACATACCAAAACCAGCGTCATGTATTGATTTAGCTAATTTAGTCCTTGCTAACCCTTTAATATTCAGATTCTCGGCTACAACGATTTGGTTTTCATCGCATAACTTTCTGGAGAATTTATGAAGAAAATCCTGTCTAGTATTTGCTATCTTTTCGTGAACCTTGGCTACCTCCTTAATGGCTTTTTGGCGATTATTAGACCCCTTGGCTTTACGAGACAATGCTTGTTGTCTCCGCTTTAAACGTTTAGCATATTTTCTGGTAGGTTTGATTGGGTCAATCTTGTAGGTTGTTTCACCATCAAAAACCGTAACTAAAGAAGATAAACCTAGGTCTATCCCTGATATTTTTAGTTTTTCAATGGTTGTTGAGTCATCCATCTCAAACAAGATGGCAGCAAAATATTTATCTGTACTGGTTTTAGAAACAGTTACGGATTTAATCTTACCATTTATTACTTGAGAAATCTTAGCTTTTACAACCCCTAATTTAGGTAGCTTAATTCCCTTATTTCTAATTGAACAACTTTCAGGATAACGGATTGATTGTTTTTTGTGCTTACTTTTAAATTTAGGGAATTTTGTTCTTTTTGAGAAGAAGTTCTTAAAAGCAGATTCTAAGTTTTTCAATGATTGCTGCAAGGTAGCGGCAGTAGCCTCAGCTAACCATTCAAAATCCAGTTGTTTCTTGAGTTGGGTAAGGTCTTTTGCCATGTCACAGTAGGTCATTCCTTTACCAGTCTCTAGGTACTGATTGTTAGTTTTATTTAAGTAGTAATTCCAAACAAAACGGACGCAACCAAAGTTTTTAGCTAAGGCTAGTTCCTGTTTTTTGTTTGGGTATATTCTCACTTTTAAAACATTTAACATCAGCCTGACCCCATCTGTGCTATCTTTTCAGTATAACACTTACCGCTTAAATATGTCAAGCTCATACATACCTTGAGAATCAAGCCTTTCCTTATTAGGAAACGCTGTCGCGTTAGTTTAGATTCTGGGGGCAATTCATCTCCCGTTAATTTCTGGTATATTTTTAATTAAGGAGAAATTTAACGGGAGTCCTCTTGCTCCATTTAGATAGAGTAAGCTGGAAATAGCTTCGGTTTGCTGCTGATGAATTGGCTCAAACAAGGAAAATGGATCGCGGGGGGTTTCGGGCTAACTGTTTTACTGATGGGAACTATTAGCCTAGTTTCCTATCGCAATACCCTCGCTCTGCGTCAGCGCGCTGCTGAGGTGGAAGTTACCTACGAGATCATCGATAATCTCGCTAATCTTTACGCTAACATGGCGGTGGCCGAATCGGGAAGACGGGGTTATATCAAAACTGGCAGCCCCAGTGAATTGGGCCGTCATCGTCGGGCGATCGCTTTGATGCAATCTAACTGGCAACTCTTGGCTAAACAATTAGAAAACGGCACGGATTTCGAGCGGGAAATGGTGACTCAGATCGGGGATTTAATGTATCGGCGAATTGCTCTATTTAATCAATCGATCGCCACCTATAAATCCGATCGATCCGATGATCTTTTGCAAGATACAATCACGGTTAAAAGTGTCGATATCCGGGATAAGTTTCAAAATCTTCTTACCTATTTACAAGCTAGTCAGAAAAGGAATTTAAGAAGTAGCATCGCTAGTTCTAGGGATAGTATTAGCGAAAATTCTCTGTTGGGTTTACTGGGAACTTTTACTAGCTTTGGGATTATTTGCGGAGTTTATTTTTTAGTTTTTTGGCAAGAGAAACGGCGACAAAAAAGTGATGAAATTCACCGGTTATTACTACAGGAAAAAGAACTTTCTGATCTAAAAATTCAGCTTTTTTCCATGATATCCCATGAGTTCCGAACCCCTTTAACCGTTATTTTTTCTGCCTCGCAGTTATTAGAAAATGGCTTAAAAGATGCAGAGCAGTCGAGTAGAAAAAACCTATATAGAATCCAGTCTTCTGTCAAGCTAATGAATCAATTCTTAACAGATATTTTAATTTTAACAAGGGCAGAATCTGGGAATCTAATTTGTCAACTAGAGCCGCTCGATATTGAAGCTTTTTGTTTAAATTTAGTCGAGGATTTTCAATTTATTAATAAAAATAATACCCCGATTAAATTTGTCAGTCAGGGATTGATGATCCGTCCTTATCTAGACGAGAAACTGCTCTACTCGATTTTAAGTAATTTACTCTTAAATGCGATTAAATATTCCCCCACAGGAGCAGGGATTAGTTTGATGTTGTGGCAAGATAGCGATCGCATTGTTTTTCAAGTCCGGGATCACGGGATCGGCATTGCCGACGAAGACAGAGGTAAGATCTATGAACCCTTTTATCGGGGTCAGAATGTGGAAAATATTATCGGCACGGGATTGGGGTTAGCAGTGGTTAAAAAATGCGTCGAACTCCACCGTGGCGAAATCGCCCTAGATAGCCAAGTGGGTGAGGGAACAAGCTTTACCGTCAAACTGCCCATTTCACCCTAGTTCCAGCTTGAGCGGCCCTAAAGATTACAAAATTTAACTTTCTTTCTTCCGAAATGGGACGAAAGCAATGGAGAATTTTTATCTTCTAGATTGATCGATCGCAAAGTCCAATCTCGATCGACCCTGAAACCGTCACCAGTGCCTTATCGCGGCCGGAATTAGTCCAAAATCAACTCACTTCGGGTTAATGGCATCTAAGTTTTAGGCAAAAATAGGGCTTTTACCGCCCAAAAAGCCTATATTTGGGCTATTTATCCGCCAGTTGACCCCTGATTTTTGCAGCCGGTTGACTCCCATGAAGAACTGGTCACGGTTTCCTGATAGGATAAGGTGACTTGGGATTAACTTATGGTGTTGAAAATATGTCTCTAAAACCTTACATTTCTCGCTTATTAGCTTTGGTTCTCGTCCTTGTCATCGGATTGATGGGTTGTTCTAGTAGTTCAGGGTTAACGGGCAATTATGGACAGGATACCCTGACGGTGATTGAAACTTTAACCACAGCCCTTGATGTGGTCAAAGATGACCCGAATAAAGCGGCAGTTGAGTCGCAAGCAAAGGAACAAATCAACGATTACATCTCCCTCTACCGACGAGATAAAAAATCCGGGGGTTTGCGTTCTTTCACTACAATGCAAACAGCCTTAAACTCTCTGGCAGGTTATTATACCGCCTACGGTTCCCGTCCCATCCCCGACAAACTCAAACAACGTTTAAAACAAGAATTTAAACAGGTGCAATTCTCTCTCCAGAAAGGAATTTAGATACAGATTAGGGGTTGGGTGTTAGGGTTTTGGGGGGTTAAGGTTTTGGGGTATTAGTTGAAATCCCCCCATCTCCCCACACCCCACACCCCACACCCCACACCCCACACCCCACACCCCACTCCTGTAAAAATCAGGCCAAATCTGGTTAGACTAGAAATACAAAGCGTATTATAAAAAACTACAAAATTGATTCAAGACGAAACCCTAGAATTATTGGAATGGCCGCGGCTATGTCAACACCTAGCTACTTTTGCAGCGACTAAACTAGGTGCGATCGCGATTCGTCAATTGCCCTTACCAGAAAGCAAAGAGGAAAGTTTAAACCTACTCTGCCAAACCAAAGAAGTTTATAGTTTAGAACAAAAATTAGATAGTCGTCTTTCCTTTGATGGGATTACCGACATCGGTGATGCCCTAGAAAGGGCGCATCTGGGGGGTTTATTATCGGGACAGGAACTTTTAAATATTGCCACGACTTTAGCGGGAGTGCGACGTTTACGGCGTTTAATTGACGAACAGGAAGATATACCAGTTTTAAAGGAGTTAGTAGCCGAAATTCGCACCTATCCAGAGATAGAACAGGAAATACACCGTTGTATCGATGAAGATGGCCGCATATCCGATCGCGCTAGTCCCCAATTACGCGAAATTCGGGGACAAATGAAGGTGATTAGAGAGCGAATTTACCGAAAATTGCAGGATATCATGCAAAAACAGGGCGGTGCTATCCAAGAAGCAGTCATTACCCAAAGAAGCGAACGCTGGGTGATTCCCGTCAAAGCAGCGCAAAAAGAGCAAATACCGGGGATAATTCACGATACTTCCAGCACAGGGGCGACTTTTTACATTGAACCTCACTCTATCGTTGACCAAGGCAATCAACTGCGGCAATATCGTCGTCTGGAACAAATCGAAGAAGAAAAAATCCTGCGGCAGTTAAGTAATACAATCGCCGAAGCCTTTGAGGACTTAGAATATTTACTAGCGATCGCTACTAGGCTCGATCTGGCCACCGCTAGGGCCCGTTACAGTTTATGGCTAGAGGGTAATCCCCCCCACTTTATCGATGGTTCGGAAACGATTACTTTGCGGAATTTGCGCCATCCTTTGCTCTGGTGGCAAAAACACCACGAACAGGGGGGGGAGGTCGTACCGATAAATGTGCAGATTAGCCCAGAAATTCGCGTTGTTGCTATCACCGGACCAAATACCGGCGGAAAAACCGTTACTTTAAAAACTCTCGGATTAGCGGCTTTAATGGCGAAAGCGGGCTTGTTTATTCCAGCGCGGGAACCGGTAGAGATACCCTGGTTCGATCAGGTTTTAGCCGATATCGGGGATGAACAGTCTTTACAACAGAGTTTATCGACTTTTTCGGGTCACATTCGCCGGATTGTCCGCATTTTAGCGGCTTTAAATTCTCGTTCCTTGGTTTTACTCGATGAGGTGGGAGCAGGTACGGATCCGGCCGAGGGAAGTCCTTTAGCGATCGCTATTTTACAATACCTCGCTGATCATAGTTTACTGACGGTGGCTACCACCCACTACGGGGAATTAAAAGCATTAAAGTATCGAGATTCTCGCTTTGAAAATGCCTCGGTAGAGTTTGATGATCGCACTCTTTCCCCCACTTATCGACTATTATGGGGCATTCCGGGCCGTTCTAATGCTTTAACTATTGCCCAGCGTTTGGGATTAAGTGCCGAAATTGTGGCCGAAGCGAGAAATCATCTGGGGGGGTTATCGGAGGAGATAAATCAAGTAATTGCTGGTTTGGAAGCGCAAAGACGGGAACAGGAGTCAAAAGCTCAAGAAGCTAGTCAATTACTGCAACAAACGGAGAAATTTTATACAGAGGTGTCCACGCGGGCTAATTCTCTACAGGAGAGAGAGCGAGAATTAAAGCGTTATCAGGAGCAGGAGATACAAAAGGCTTTATTATCGGCAAAAGCAGAGATTAATGATGTTATTCGTCGATTGCAAGCGGGAACAAAAACCGGTAGGGATGCTCAAAAAGCCACAGAGGAGTTAACTGCGATCGCAGAAAGGTTATTACCAAAAACGGAAAAAACTAAGGTTAATTATCGTCCGCAAGTGGGGGAAAGGGTACGCTTGCCTAATTTGGGACAAACTGCCGAAGTTTTAGCAATTTCACCAGAATCAGAGGAGATTTCCCTGCGTTTCGGTATGATGAAGATGACCCTACCCTTAGACCAGATTGAGTCTTTGGATGGTCAAAAAGTGGAAACTGCGCCAAAACCTGCCAAAAATTTGCCCCAAACTCCCACAAAACCCCAGGAGACTCCTTTAATTCGTACTTCTAATAATACCGTCGATATTCGCGGTTCCAGGGTGGCAGAGTCAGAAACGGATATCGAACAGGCGATCGTCAGGGCTACCCCATCGGGTATATTATGGATTATTCACGGTAAAGGTACGGGGAAATTGCGTCAAGGTGTTCACGATTTTTTATCCCGTCATCCCCAGGTAAAACGCTTTCAATTAGCACCCCAAAATGAGGGCGGTTCAGGGGTAACTATCGCTTATTTAACTTAGGGTTTGCTGAATAGGTTTTTTGTCGGGTTAGGAACCAGGAGACAGTATTCAGGAGTCAGGAGATAGGAGTCGGTCGTCAGACTAAATCCAGTTATTAAAAACTGATTATCTATTCCCTCTTTTGCCTTTTACCTCTTGCCTTTTGCCTGTCCTCATAAGTATCCTATACTCAACGGATTTAGTATCAGTCGTGATGCCAAACTTGGCACCGCCAAACATGAAAATATTCTGATCCTAAATCCGGTTATTAAAAACTGATTATTTATTCCCCCTTTTGCATGAGTGCCTCTCCTGATATGTAGCCTATACTCAACGGATTTAGTATTACTGCCGATTTTATTACTCAATCCAAGCTTTTGGGGGGTTCTACTCCCCAACCCCCCCGCGCATTAGTTTTTTAGCCTTGATTATGGCGTTGTGTTTGTTAGTGTACAACCTAGGGCAACGTCCACTGAGACTAGCTCTAGAAGAGCAAGAGGAAACGGTGCCGAATCAATTGGGAAAGCCGACTCAGCGTCCGACATTGCCTTGGATTTTTCAATGTTTGAGGGGGATTCATTGGGTTGTACTGAACAATTGTCCCCAAATTATCAATCTAACCCATGAGCGAGAGAGGCTTTTAGGCTTTTTGGGAGCTACTACTTGCCAGTATTATCTGTTGTCATGAGAGTTTTTCTTATTTTCTTTGTCCTTGTTTTTTAGTACGGAATGTGGGGTTAAAGCTATGCGTTCTTATTTAGAGTACATCAATCACCTAGGCCGTTTACAAAAAAAATCGGCTCATCGTCCTCTGCAAGCAGGTTTCACGATTACAGAAGTTTTACTGGCAAGTTTGATGATGGTGATTGTCATCTCGGTGGCGGGAATTGGCGTAACTAACCTGCTCAGAAGCAACTATCAAGCTAATGCTGGTACTGAAATCCAAAATAATCTTAATCGTACTCTAGAGTTTGTTTCAGATGAAGTGAGACGAGCAAGAATTATCGCTGATTCTGAAACTGCGATCACGAGTACTCAAGTACCCACAGGAGCGCGAGCAGTTCTTGCTTTCCAAATTCCCGACCCCAACAATCCCGGTCAGGCTCCGCTCAATGAACAGATCGTTTACTATACCAAAGGCCCTGAAAATAGCTTAACCGGTCCGCGAGTCTTGTGGCGCTACGGTCCAGACTTGGACGCTAACGGCAACTATAATATTAATTCTTGGCAACATTCCCCCGTCACCGATAGGTTAGCAGCACCAGCACCGGCTCCTGATGATATCTGTCCCGAGGGTTTTAACCTAATCGCCGTCAATCCTAACCCTGTTGTGGACGGTTTTTTTACCTGTATTCGCGCGGGTGGTGGTCAAGTGATTTTGAATGCCAACGCTGAGGTAGAGATGACTACTGTGACTAATGGAAATAGGGATAAAGTTAAATACTCTGTCAGCACCAGAGTTTCTCCTAGAGCTACCGATTAAGTATTTTTCCTCGTACCCCCCCAGAGAGTACCAACCCATGAAGTTATTCAAGGCTCCGATCGTTCCTGGTAATGAGGTTAAATAAAGAAGGAGGATCCTGGGCTAAAAAATCTAACTTAAACAGCGAATTGCCTCCAATAAACCCCTCGCTTTGTTGAGGGTTTCTTCATACTCCTTCTCCGGCTCAGAATCGGCTACTAACCCCGCTCCCGCTTGCACAGAAACCAGATAATTTTGATTACCTTGGGGACGAACAATCATAGTGCGGATTGTGATGGCACTATTTAACTGTCCCTCGAAATCGTAGTAACCATAAACCCCTGAATAGGGACCGCGACGACAGGGTTCTAATTCATGAATAATTTCCATAGCGCGAATTTTCGGGGCCCCACTGACAGTTCCCGCCGGAAAACAGGCTTTTAATAAATCCCAAGCACTTTTATTGGTGGCTAAATCCCCCACCACATTACTAACAATGTGCATAACGTGGGAATAACGTTCAATTATCATTAATTCATCCACTTTGACCGTACCTCGATCGCACACTCGACCTAGATCATTTCTCCCCAAATCCACTAACATAATATGCTCGGCAATTTCTTTGGGATCTTGCAGTAAATCCGTTGCTAAAGCTTGATCTTCACTGAAGTTTTGTCCCCGGCGACGGGTGCCAGCAATTGGTCTGACAGTGGCTCTTATTTTACCTAATTCGTCCCGTTCTGCCTTAACCATCACTTCAGGACTAGAGCCAATAATTTGCCAATCCTTAAAGTTATAAAAAGCCATGTAGGGAGAAGGATTAATCAGACGCAAGGAACGATATAAATCGAAGGGATGGCCATGATAATTGGCATTTAAACGCTGGGAAATAACCACCTGAAAAATATCCCCAGCTTTGATGTAATCCTTAGCTTTTAGGACATTTTGACAGAATTTTTCCTGAGTTGTATTGCTTTCATAGACTAATTCTTTTCCCTGACCAACCGGTAATAATTCCAGAGTTTTGGCATTACTTGGTAGGGGTAATCGTAGCTTTAGAACTAACTGTGTCACTCGATCGCAGGCCGCTTGATAAGCAGCCGCTAAATCGGGATTGTTACCCCGGATATCCGCATAAGCGATCACCCAGATTTTCCGTTTAACTTGATCGAAAATAATTAGATTATCCACCTGCATCCAAATACCATCCGGTAGATCGGCATCGGTAGCTGGATAAATAGGCACTCGCGGTTCAATCCAATTAATTAATTCATAACCCCAAAAACCAAATAAACCCCCTATTCCAGCGGGTAATTGTGGCAATTTAACCGGCACAATCGGGGCTAAACATTGGGTTAAAATCTCGAAAGGATCCCCCGAAAAAATCTCTTGAGAACCATTGCGAAAAGTTTGGGTGGTGGTGTTTCCCCGTGCTTCTAATACCCAGACGGGATCGCCTCCTAAAAAGCTGTAGCGTCCCAAGGTTTCGCCCCCTTCCACCGACTCTAATAAAAAATTATAGGCTTGATCGGCACAAACTTTATACCAGGCCGAAACGGGTGTTTCTAGGTCAGCGATCCATTCTTGATAGACAGGAATAAAGTTACCTTGGCCAGCCAGTTGACGAAAGCGATCGAAGTCGGGGAAGATCATATTTTGATGGTTCAGGAAACGGAAGGAATTATGAATTATGAATTATAAATTATGAATTATGAAGGAGTGGGGGAGTGGGGGAATGGGGGAATGGGGAAGTGGGGAAGTGGGGAAGTTGTCTCATCACCCTAACACCCTAACACCCTAACACCCCCCGCAACGGCTCGACTGAGCGTCGCCGAACGTCGCGCACGCAGTGACCACCCCGACTCCTGACGACCGGCTACTGACTCCTAACTCCTAACCCCAGGAAAAACTTTTTGCCGCAAACCCTAACTAGCAATTGATTGCGATCATAGAAATCGAGAGTCGGAAGTTAAATCTTGGGGCTAAATAGCTTCTAAATCTAACTCCCCACTCTCGATTTTAGGGTTTATTTATGCTTCGTAGGGAGTGACACCAGAGAACTTAATTGTCGCTGGTTCCGGGTTTTTGCCGATATTGCGGTCTTTTTTGCCGAAAAATTCACGACCAGCGTTAACTTTTTCGGGGAAGACACCATCAGCGGGGTGGAGATACTGCACTTCACCACTGGGGTAAATCCGATAGATTTTGTAATCTTCGATTTTGGGCTTAAATTTCGTCCGGAATTGGGTACCAAGAGCGAGCGCGTGTTCTTTGCGGGCCAAATAGAGGAGATTTTCGCCTTCGTTCATGATAGCGGCGCCACCGGTGGGCATTTCAAAGACTTGTTCTTTGCTGCTTGTCCAGGTGATGGCGTACTTTTCTTCCAGATCGGCTTTGGCGAGTAAACCGCCCGTGCTGCCACCGAACTTAGGAGCTTTTCCAGAAAGTTCTGTCATAGGATTTTGTTCTCTCTACACAAATAAAGAAAAGGGGTTTTAGGGAATCCTATCACTGACACCCCCCCTCTCTAGTAGTCTTGTCAAGAACTGTAACATTATTTTGTACTAGACTATAGAACTAGGATTTACCGAAAAAGTTTTTCCTCGCGGCAGGGTGTGGGGTGTGGGGTGTGGGGTGTGGGGAGAATAAATGAAACTGTCTCCTGTCTCCTGACTCCTGCCTCCTAACTCCTGACGACCGGCTCCTAACGACCGGCTCCTGACTCCTGACTCCTAACCCCACCAACAAACTTTTTGCCGCAAACCCTATTTAGGGTTTGCTGAATAAATCTAAAAACCTTCTTGTATAAGACTTTTAGACTTTTTCCCCATCAAAAAGTGCCAGACCTTGGGGTGATCGGGGGGGGGGAAATTTAGGCACTTTTTCCCTGAAAATTAGGTAATTGACCAGATGAAAATCGGTAAAACCCTACACCCCACACCCCACACCCCACACCCCACACCCCACACCCCACCAACAAACTTTTTGCCGCAAACCCTAAATAGAACTAAGCGGCCAGGCGCTCGGCCACCACTTTAATCGATCGCCCGTCGGGAAATTTGCCAACTTAAAAAAATTACCGGAATTAATCCCACTAGGACAATGGCCAGGGCTGGTGCCGCCGCTTCCACCAAACGTTCATCGCTGGCGTATTGATAAACGCGCACCGCTAGGGTATCAAAATTAAAAGGTCTTAACACCAAAGTAGCCGGTAATTCCTTCATCACATCGACAAAAACTAACATGGCTGCCGTCAATAATCCCCCCGACAAAAGAGGAATATGCACTTTGATTAAAGTGGCGCCGGTGCCATAGCCAAGGCTGCGGGAAGCATCATCTAAACTAGGTTTAATTTTACTTAAACTCGATTCTAATGTGGAAAAAGCTACGGCTAAAAACCGGACAATATAGGCAAAAATTAGACAGAAAATCGTGCCGCTCAGAATTAAATTGATATTTAATACTTGGTTGAAAAAGTTATCTAATTTGCCGAGAGGAATTAAAACCCCCACTGCGATAACAATGCCGGGGATAGCATAACCAGCGGCCGCAATCCGCACAGACCCTTTAAGAGTTTTATTCGGATTAAGTCTTTCCCCGTAGGCGAGAATTAAAGCTAAAACTACCGCAATAATTGCGCTTAAACTAGCCAGAAAAAAACTGTTTCCCGATAGACTAAAAAAGTCATTATTAAAAGTTTCTTGGGCATGGTTAAAGGCTAGATAAGCTAGATAAAAAGCAGGGGCAATAAACCCCAGAAATACTGGCACAAAACAGGAGAACATTGCCAAAAAACTCCGAATAAATCCCAGTTTGTACTTAGTCGGTGACTGGAAACGATTGGTCATTTCATAGTAACGAGCTTGACGACGGGAGGATTGTTCAAGGAAAACTAAAACGAGGATAAATACCATTAAAACTGTGGATAACTGCCCCGCCGCTATGCGATCGCCCATGCCGAACCAAGTATTATAAATCCCCGTGGTAAAAGCATTAATTCCGAAATACTGCACCGTACCAAAATCGTTCAGAGTTTCCATTAAAGCTAGGGCTAATCCCGCCATAATTGCCGGTCTTGTTAGGGGTAAAGCGACAGTAAAAAAACTGCGCCAAGGATTACATCCCAGGGAGCGACTTGCCTCCACTGTGCAGACAGATTGTTCTAAAAAACCGACCCTTGCTAACAGATAAACGTAGGGATAAAGCACCAGTATTAACATCAGAATCCCCCCCCAAAGAGAACGGATATTAGGAAACCAATAATCTTCGACACTATTCCAACCGAAAACACTTCTTAAGAAGGTCTGCACCGGACCAAAATAGTCCATCATATTGGTATAAGTATAGGCCAAGAGATAGGCAGGAGCGGCAAGGGGTAGTAATAATAACCATTGAAATTGTTGACGACTGGGAAATTGACACATCGTTGTTAACCAAGCGGTGCCAACACCGATGATTAAAACACCGCTACCCACCCCGCTCATTAACCAAAAAGAATTAACTAGATAATCCCAGAGAACAGTTTCGAGCAGATGTTGCCAGACTTGACTGGAATTAGTTAATAAACTACTGGCCACCGATAAAATTGGCAGGGAAACAAGCAGGGCAATTAGTAAAACTGCAATTGTCCATCCCTGTCTAAAAAAAGAGCGAGATTCTTTCAGCAAAAACATTTTTAATAAGATTGTTAAAGCAATTTTTAGAGAACTAGGAGATGCTCTAAAGCAGGCCTAGGTCAATGGCTCCTAAAAGTTAGGATTTCTGTAACAGATTGCGGTAGTCAAACACGCGAATGAGTGTCCCTTTTTTCGGTAAATCGGCGGCACGAATCCGTAATTTATTGTCCCCGATTAAACGGATATTTTTATCTTTGACTAACTTGAGAAACTCATCTACAGAGACCAATTCACAGGCATTTTTATCGGCGGCACTGGTGAAGTATTGCGTCGGGACAGCTATTCGCGGCTGTAAAACTTCGATCGCCTGTTTTGCTTCTTGGGGATTATAATTTTTTGGACCACCTCCCACGGGAATAAAAGCTAAATCCGGGGAACCTAGGAGAATTCTTTGTTCTAATTCGATTGGGGCCGCTGCCCCTCCTAAATGGACAATACTAATCCCTGCTTGGGTCCAACGCCAGGCCACATTCATGCCGAAACGTTGCCCACCCATGCGATCGTGGGCAATACTAATGCCCTGGAATTTTAATTTACCCAGATCATAGGCCCCCGGCTCAAACAAAATTTTCGGATTACCAGGTAAACCCTCGGCCGCCCCTTCATCCCAGAGTTGACTACTAATTAAAACGACATCTGCTTCTACTTTTGGCAAAGGAAAACCCGCCGTACAACCGATCGCCCGGAAGGGATTAACGAGGACTCTTTGACCTCCTCCGGTGAATAAAAAGCAACTATGACCCAACCATTGAACTAAGAGGGAATTATCGGGTTTTTGGGGGGAAGTGGGGTTAGTGGGTTTCGGTTTAGTTTCCGCTAAAACTGAGCTTACTGTCACGGTTAAGAAACTTGTCCCCGCCGATAAGATAAAATCTCGCCTTTTCATAAATGTAGATGCAGAATTAATCAAGTTAGGGTTAATTTCAGGGGTTGGGGATTAGTAAACACTAGAGGGATCGGAGAAAGTTTCTTAAAAGTTCCTTGCCGGCAGTGGTTAAAATACTTTCGGGATGGAATTGTACTCCTTGAATGTGGGGGTAATCCCGATGACGGACTCCCATGACCGTACCATCTTCGACCCAGGCCGTGATCTCTAAATTATCTGGCATGGTGGAGCGATCGATCACTAAACTATGGTAACGGGTGGCAGTAAAAGGATTTTCTAAGCCTTGAAATACCCCTTCACTGTTGTGATAGATTGGGGAAGTTTTGCCGTGCATCAAGACCGGGGCCGAGACCACATCCCCTCCGAATACCTGACCGATACTTTGATGACCGAGACAGACCCCCAAAATCGGCAAATGGGGGCCAAATTTGGCGATTAATTCCAGAGATATGCCCGCATCGACTGGACGACCAGGACCGGGGGAAATGACAATCCCATCCGGCCGCATTTGTTCGATCGTGGCCAGATCGATTTTATCATTACGATAGACCTCGATCGGCACAGCGATCGGAAACTCAGTCGCTAATTCTCCCAAATACTGGACTAAATTGTAGGTAAAACTATCATAGTTATCGATGACGATTATCAAGAGTCCCTCTCCTTTCTCTAGCCTCGCTCAGTATTTTTATTCTACATCCCGGCTGTCTCGATCGAGACAGCAGCGCCAGAGGAGGTAAGCTATTTTTGAGCAGTCAGCTAGAATCTGTCCGGAATTGCTAATTAGGGTTGGCTGAATAAATCTAAAAACCTTGTTGGATAAGGTTTTTAGATTTTTTTTCCCTCAAAAAGTGCCGACCATTGGAGTGATTGGGGGGAAAATTCAGGGACTTTTTCCCTAAAAATTAGGTAATTGACTCCCTGAAAATGGGTAAAACCCTACACCCCACACCCCACACCCCACACCCTGCCCCCAGGAAAAACTTTTTGCCGCAAACCCTAATCACAGCCTAAACTATCTCTGGTGGCCACTCCCGTGACCGGATTAATCCCATCGGCCCGTTCACACATTAACTTGACCTGATAGTTATCAATGACCGCGTTAGTGAAATCGGCCCCGGTAATAATTGTGTCATAAAAACGGCTGCGAGTAGCGATCGCATCGGTAAAAATAGTATTAGTTAAATCGGCAAAATCGAGGGTAACTCTATCTACCAAAGAGGCAGTTAAATCAGCCCCTTTTAAGTTAGCTTTTAAGAGGACAGCCTCGGTGAGAATGCTATAGGATAAATCGGCCCCTTCTAGGTTAACTCCCCGCATCGCGGCAGCTGCGAAAACTCCTCCGCGCAAATCCTGATGGGAAAAATCCCGAT
Source organism: Microcystis sp. M169S2 (assembly GCF_020245865.1). Taxonomy (NCBI): domain Bacteria; kingdom Bacillati; phylum Cyanobacteriota; class Cyanophyceae; order Chroococcales; family Microcystaceae; genus Microcystis; species Microcystis sp. M169S2. The sequence goes on along the minus strand of NZ_JADBUB010000085.1, from coordinate 1,956 downwards.
CTTGCAGCTGGGCAAAACTATAGTTAATCGTTTTATCTTGGGCCAAGGCCACCGGACGGGACGCGAAAAGTAGCCACAGAATTGCCAGCAAAATAATTAAAACCAGACTGAAAAAATTTTTCAACATTGTTACTGTTGAGCGTCGAGAAACTGGGCCACATCATCACCCACCCGAATAGTTAGGTCTGAGTCTAAAGCACCAGTGGAGGATGATTCTACTTTACCGATTCCCAATTGATTTTTCAAGAGGTTAGCGGACTGAACATCACCTTTTTGGGCAATAATTGCCGTGGTTTCTAGCTTTTGGGAGGAGTCATCGCTAATATAAACATTTGTGTAGCCCCGTTTGGCTAGATAATTACGAGTACGACGGGCTAAACCTTTGGTATGGGTGGCATTTTGAATGGCAATCCGCAGATTATAAACGGAGGTTTCTCCCCCCGCGTAGTTATCGGTAAAATTATTAGCCACAATGGTTCTAATTTCGCGACGGTTCAAAATCCAATAACTGCGACCATCGTATTCTTCGAGGCTATTAAACCGGCCGGGGAGTAGGATCATTCTTAGGTCATCCTGTTTAATTTCCCGGCCAAAATTAGCGATAGCCAGCATTTCCTCGACGCTTAAGTTCGTATCGATATATTGTTGTAAAACCTGTACTGCTTTCGGGAGACTGGGGAGAATTGTCGGACTAAAAATCTTTTGTTGGAGTGCTTTTAATAAAATTTGTTGTCTTTGTACGCGACCAATATCGCCGTATTGCGGGTTACGAAAACGGGCAAATTGTTCTGCTTGGTCGCCGTTGAGATTTTGCCAACCCTCTTGTAAATCAATTTCTAATTTTTGGGTGACATCTTTATGATACATTCGTTCGGGTACATAAACTTCTACACCCCCGACTAAATCGACTAATTCCTTAAAGGCATCGGTAGTCACCCGCACATAGCGATCAACGGTGACACCCCCTAAAGTATTATTGACCACTGCTGCCGCTAGAGTTGGTCCACCGTGAACATTGGCATCGTTGATTTTAGTGAAACCGTGGCCGGGGATTCTGACACGGCTATCGCGAGGGATAGACAGCATTCTCACGGTTTTATCGCTAGGATCGAAGCGCACTAGGAGCATGGTATCGCTGCGACCTTTAAATACATCGTCGCTGTTTTTGGCATCTAAAACTCGATCGATGCCCATAACTAAAATATTAACAGGACGAGAAAGCTGCTGATTGATTAAGCTATTCCAAGCTTGATCCTCAAGGATGTCTGTTTGGGTGGGAAAAGATGTTTTTTGGAAGATAGCCCCAATTGGTGCGGGTAAGGGACTAATTAAAGCGACGGCAGCCCCAACAGTGGCGGAAACTAGGGCGGTAAAACTGAGGGTTATTCCCCAAAATAAGCCCTTTTGCAGGGGAGATGCTTTTTTTAAACCGGACATGACTGAACTGACCACCGTGACGGTATTTTCTGAGTTTTGGCTGTATTCTTGCTTTTCAAACCGCCCGGAAACATTGGCCATAGACTAACCTCAACATCTGATTAAAAGCTTACTCTAGGAGGTGACTGCTGATCCCTAGAATCTATCTCTAGCCCAAAAGTTCCAGATATTGGCTACCCCCCTCTCGCCGGCTATTGTAACATATTGTTAAGGAACTGGCTATCATAGACCTGTGGTAAAAATCAAAATTTGTCTTGGTTGGTTAGGAGTCGGTCGTCAGTAGTCAGTAGTCAGTAGTCAGGAGAATTAAGAATGAATAATGAGCAATTAAATGGTCTATTTAGAGATTTTATGCCATTTAATCCTTATTTTTGCCGTTTTTGGCTCTTCTGGTTTTCGTGTGTTAATTTTTGTTATGAATTAAAGCAAGCAAACAGCTTAAGTCGAAGATGTTGAAAATTGGTAAATCCATAACTCATTCTTTTAATAAGCTTTATTTTGGTATTCATTCCCTCAATT